>JBDNIX010000075.1:0-10165 GCA_041688045.1 Nitriliruptoraceae bacterium | reverse complement strand
TTGACCAGGCGCTGTGGGCGGACGGGCGCTTCACCGACGTGCGCACGACCGAGACCCTCGTTCGACCCTGGGACCTCGACGGCATGGCGGTTCGGCCGGCCCACCGCATGGTGGCGCACACCGCGTTCCTGACGACCGGTCGCCGGGTCCCGCAGCGCGACGACGGCGGGCCGCCGCCACCGCGACGCAAGGAGAACACCGGCCCCGGGATCGTCTGGCAGGACCAGGCGCCGGCAGCGGGCACCGACTGATCAGTGCGTACCTGACGAGGGCGTCAGCGGCGAGCGCTGCGACGGGGCCGGGTGCCGGACGCCGTGAGCGTCACGACCCCGACGATCGCGACGGCCGGCCGGATCAGCAACAGGCTGCCGCCGATCAGTACCACGGCCATCGCGGCGCCGGCAGCACCGGCGCCCACGATCGACACCATTTCGGTCAAGCGTGCCACGGCGACCTCCGGGATCCCGGATCATTGCCCACGCGCAGATAGCGTCGCTGGCTCCGGGCGGCGATGATGCGACGCATCGTGCCCCGTGAAACTCTGTCCGTCAGGCCACCAACCCTGTCCGTCAGGCCACCAACCCTGTCCGTCAGGCCATCGACACCGGCACCGCAGCCACCTTTGAGGGGTGCTGTACGCTCGAAGCGCGTCGGTCGGTGAGCGACGAGAGGAGTACCGGTGGTGCAGCGAAACCCGGGCGCGCCCGGCGAGCGACGGCCCGACGACGAGCACGACGAGGTCGCAGCGGCCGGTCGTCCGCGCCCGGTCGACACCGATGCGACGACCACCGACCGGGGCGGCAATCTCGACGACGATCCCGACGCCATGGCGGCTGAACTGAAGGTTCTGCGCGAGGAGGTCGACCTCCTCCGCCAGCGGCTGGAGACGGCCCCGGCGCGTATCCGCGTGCTGGAGGAACGGCTGCTGGAGACCAAGAGCCAGCTCCAGGCGGCGCACGGACAGAACGACAAGCTCGCCGCCACTCTGCAGAGCGCCCGCGATCAACTCGCGACGCTGAAGCAGGAGGCCGAACGGCTTGCCGCGCCCCCGCAGTCCTACGGCATCTTCCTCGCTGCTGCGGAGGACGGCTCGTCGGTCACGGTGATGGTGTCGGGCCGCAAACTGGAAGTCCTGCTGGGCCCTGACGTGCGCCTGGACGACCTGGAACCCGGCCAGCAGGTCCGCCTCAACGAGTCGATGAACGTGGTCGCCACGGCGGGTTTCGAGGATCGCGGCGAGCTGATGTCGATCGCCGAGCTGCTCGGAGACGGACGGGCTCTGATGCTCGGACAGGCCGACGACCAACGCATCGTCTCTTTGGCCGAACCCCTGCGTGAACTGCCGTTGAAGGCGGGCGATGCGTTGCTCGTCGATACCCGCTCCAACCTCGCCACGGAGCGCATCCCGAAGGCCGAGGTCGAGCAACTGGTGCTCGAGCAGGTGCCGGACATCACCTACGATCAGATCGGCGGTCTGAAGGGCCAGGTCGAGGCCATCCGCGACGCCGTCGAGCTGCCGTACCTGCACGCCGAGCTGTTCGTGGAGCACGAACTGCGCCCGCCGAAGGGCATTCTGCTCTACGGACCCCCGGGGTGCGGAAAGACGATGATCGCCAAGGCGGTCGCCAACTCGCTTGCCCAGCGGGTACAGGACAAGACCGGCCGCGAGGACGTCCGCAGCTACTTCCTCAACGTCAAGGGCCCGGAACTGCTCAACAAGTACGTGGGGGAGACCGAGCGCCAGATCCGCCTGATCTTCCAGCGTGCGCGCGAGAAGGCCGACCAGGGTTTCCCCGTGATCGTCTTCTTCGACGAGATGGAGTCGCTGTTCCGGACCCGCGGATCCGGGGTCTCCTCCGATGTGGAAACCACCATCGTGCCCCAGCTGTTGGCGGAGATCGATGGGGTCGAGTCACTCAAGGACGTGGTCGTCATCGGCGCCTCCAACCGTGAGGACATGATCGACCCTGCGATCCTTCGCCCGGGGCGCCTGGACGTCAAGATCAAGGTCGACCGACCCGATGAGGTGGCGGCCAGTGAGATCTTCGGGGTCTACCTCCACGATCGCCTGCCGTTGCATCCCGATGAGGTCGCGGCGCACGGCGGGGACGCCGGGCGGACGGTCGCGGCCATGATCGCGCGGACCGTGCAGAAGATGTACGCCACCGACGAGGACAACGAGTTCCTCGAGGTGACCTACGCCAACAGCGAGAAGGAGGTCCTGTACTTCAAGGACTTCAACTCCGGGGCGATGGTGGAATCCGTGGTGTCACGCGCCAAGAAGTTGGCCATCAAGCGCCTGATCGCCACGGGGGACCGCGGCCTGACCACCGACGACCTGGTCACGGCGATCCGTGAGGAGTTCCGCGAGAACGAGGATCTGCCCAACACGACCAATCCCGACGACTGGGCTCGGATCTCGGGCAAGAAGGGTGAACGGATCGTCTACGTGCGCACGCTCATCAGTACCGGCGAGGAAAGTGGCAGGGCCATCGACAACCTCAACCCCGGTCAGTACCTGTAGGCCCACGCGTTTCGACCGGGACACGACCCAGAGGAGGGTGACGATGGCCACCCCGAAGTTCGTGGGTGTCGAGACCGAGTTCGGCATCTCGGTGACCGGACCCTCCGACGTCAACCCGGTCGTGGCGTCGTCGTTGGTCGTTGGCGCCTACCGGGGACGCGGGCAGCGCGACGTGCGGTGGGACCACAGCGATGAACACCCGTTGCGCGATGCCCGCGGGTACGAACATCCCGATCCGCACGAGCCGTATCCAGATGACGATCTGGGTCTGGCCAACACGGTGCTGACCAACGGCGCCCGCTTCTACGTCGATCACGCCCACCCCGAATACGCCACGCCGGAGTGCTCAAACGCGCGGGATCTGGTCATCTGGGACAAGGCGGGAGAGCGTGTTCTGGAGGATGCCGCGGCGCAGGCAGTCACAACCCTGCCGCCGGGAAGCCGGGTCCTCATCCACAAGAACAACACCGACGGCAAGGGCGCTGCGTACGGCACGCACGAAAACTACCTCGTGCCCCGTTCGGTGCCGTTCGGGCGATTGACCCGCCAACTGTTGCCGTTCTTCGTCAGCCGGTTGCTGTTCGTCGGCGCTGGACGGACCGGCAACGAATTCGGCGACGCCGACGTCCCCTTCCAGTTGTCACAACGAGCCGACTTCTTCGAGGTGGAGGTCGGGCTCGAAACCACGCTGAAGCGGCCGCTGATGAACACGCGGGACGAACCCCACGCGGATCCGGAACGTTACCGCCGGCTTCACGTCATCAACGGGGACGCCAATCTGTGCGAGGTCGCGACCTACCTCAAAGTCGGCACGATGTTGCTGCTGCTGGACGTGATCGAGGATGACGCCCTCCCAGAACTGCCACGACTGGTGGACCCTGTCCGGGCCTTTCATGCCGTGAGCCATGACCTCACCGGCACGCTGCCCCTACGCATGGAGGACGGCAGCCGGATGACCGCCCTGGAGATCCAGTGGCACTACCTCGATGCGTGTCAACGCGCCGCCAAGGAAGGCGACGTCGAGGTGGCCGGGGCCACCGCAGTCCTCGATCGCTGGGAAGCCGTGCTCACCACCGCGGAACGCGATCCCCGGGCGTTGGACGGCCAGGTTGACTGGGCGACCAAGCTGAGCCTGTTGGAGAACTATCGCGAGCGGCACGGGCTGGACTGGGACCACGACCGCCTCAAGATGGTGGACCTGCAGTACCACGACGTCCGCCAGGATAAGGGGCTGTACCAACGATTGGCGGCGCGTGGCCGGGTCGAACGCCTGGTCACCGACGCTGAAGTCACGGCCGCGATGACCACGCCGCCGGAGGACACCCGCGCCTGGTTCCGGGGTGAATGCATCCGGCGCTATCGCGATCAGGTGGTCGCCGCCGGCTGGGACGCGTTGATCTTCGACGTCGGCCGCGATGCGCTGCAGCGTGTGCCGATGATGGAACCGGGACGAGGCACGCGTGCGATGACCGAGGAATTGCTGGACAGCGTGGCCGACGTCGAAGACCTCCTCGATCGGCTCACCAGTTGACCACGACACGGGGCCGATACCCTGGGTTTCCAGATCGGCCAAGGAGGCTGCGGTGAGTGACGCCGGACAGGTCCGCAAGGGCGGTGGGTCCGACCAGGAGCCCGAGGAAGAGGTCGAGGCGACTCCGGAGTCGGGCTCCAAGGACGTCCTCGACGACGTCGACGAACTCCTGGATGAGATCGACGACGTCCTCGAGGAGAACGCCGAGGAGTTCGTCCGCGGGTACGTCCAGAAGGGCGGCCAGTAGCGGGGAACTGCTCCGCCGGTACCCGAGGACGCGATCAGCCCTGGGTCCGGCCCACACACCCGTCCGCGGCGACGCAGTAGCGGTCGTCCTCGTCGTCGGACAGTTCGCGTGGGTAGACACCGCCACCGACCTCGTCGGCTCGGGCGGCCGCTGCTTCCTCGTCGTCGAACGGTCCCTCGATCACGACCCACAGGTCCGGATTGAGTGACGGGTAGTGGGACGACCACAGCAGTTGCTGCCCGTCACCGATCGTGTCGACCCGTTCGAGCGCCTCCGCTTCCGTGAAGTCGTCCCCGGAGAGCGACTGCACCACGACCACCCACCTGGTCGCTGCACCTTCCAGGCTGATCGGTGCGCGGTCGCACTCGGGGAACTGCCACGGCCGTGCCCGCGCCGGGGGCTCGTCCTCGTCGATCTCCACCGTGCACTCGCCGTCGAAGTCGATGGTGGTGGGTCCGTGATCGCCCGCCTCCGGGTCCGTGGTTTCGGGATCGTCGGACGGGTCGTCTCGAGACGCGTCGTCTCGAGACGCGTCGTCGTCGGTGGCGGGTTGATCCGCAGCGTCCGTGTCGGGCGCATCGGCACCGTCGTCCTCCGACGGATCGGTCGCGGGGGCTTCGGTCGCATCCGTTGGGGCCTCGAGGTCGCCGGTCGGGGAATCCGAGGTGATGATGACCAGCACCCAGATGGCCAGGCTCAACAGCACGAGCCCGCTGACGGCGACCGCCGCCCGGACCTGCTCCCGCGGCCGGAACTCTCGGAACTCACTCATGCCTGCACGTCCTCCGCTGACTCCCGACGCTATCTACGCGTGTCAGCGCGACCACCCGGCCGCTCGGACAATGTTGCGCTGCACGCACACAAGGCACGGTGGAACACACCAACAACAGCAGGCGCCCCCGTGTCGGGGAAGCGCCGGAAGGTCGACCGATGCGATCAGCACGCGATCCGTCTGCGTCACGGCCCGCCATTGTGGCCAGCCGCACGGCACGCGGCGCGACCGTGCTGATGAGCGCTGTGGTTGCGCTGACCGTGACGGCCTCCGCGAGCTATCAGGTGCGCAGCGGCGACACGCTGTCGCACATCGCGGCGCGTGAGGGCACGACGGTGGCGGAGTTGGTGGCCGCCAACGGCCTACCCGACCCCGACCGCATCTTCGTCGGACAACGGCTGCACCTTCCGGCCGTGCCCACGCAGCAGGACGCCCAACGGTCGGCTGGAGGAGCGACGCACTCCGACCGCGACGCAGTTGGAGGTGTGATCGAGGACGTGGCCGCGCAGCACGGTTGGAGTCCGGCGTTCGTCAAGGCCCTAGCGTGGCAGGAGTCGGGATGGAACAACGATCGCGTGTCGTCCGCGGGTGCCGTCGGGATCATGCAGGTGATGCCGGGGACGGGAGAGTTCGTCGGCCGAAGGCTCGTGGGACGTGAGCTCGATCTCACGGACCCACGTGACAACGTGGTCGCTGGGATCGTGTTCCTACAGCACCTGTGGGAGCTCACCGACGGCGACGCGCAGCGCACGCTCGCCGGGTACTACCAGGGTCTGGCGTCAGTGCGTGCGAACGGGCTGTATCCCTCCACGGAGCGCTACATCGACAACGTGCTCGCTCTACGGGAGCGCTTCCGCTGACAGCGTCCGCGGCGGTTCATGTGGTGGGTTTGGCCTGCATACGGGCCAAACCCACCACATCGCCGGACGCGGGGGTGACCTGCTTCCGATCGGATCAGCCGTCTGTGCGTGGAGCGATGGGGCGACCTACGCTCGGCCGACCCCGAGGAGGACACCGTGACGTTCGGTCCCGACGATCTTGCTGCCGGCCTGCCGCAGGCATTCGACGCGGGGGGTAGCTCGTTCTTCGCCGCACTACGGCGCCATGCACCGGATTCGGTTCCCCCACTGTTGCGAGGTGATCCGATGCCCACCGAATTGCGCGATCAGCTCATCGAGGGCACCACGGTGCTGGCCGTCGTCGCACGGGACGGCGTGGTCATGGCCGGCGACCGCCGGGCGACCGCCGGGCACCTCATCTCGCGGGGGGACATGCGCAAGGTCTTTCCGGCCGATGACACCTCGGCGATCGGGATATCGGGCGCCGCGGGCCCCGCGATGGAACTCGCCCGTGTCTTCGCGACCGAGCTCGAGCACTACGAGAAGGTCGAGGGCGAACCGTTGTCGCTCGAGGGGCGGTCCAACAAGCTCGCCGGCATGGTCCGGGCCAACCTGCCCATGGCCATGCAGGGTCTGGTGGTCGTACCCCTGTTCGCCGGCGTCGACCGTCGAACCGGAGATCGCCGCATCTTCGAGTACGACCCCGTGGGTGGGCGATATCGCGCCACGAACAGTGCCGCCACCGGTTCAGGCTCGATGGCCGCGCGGTCGACCCTGAAGCGGCTGGCGGATCCCGAGGCGGATCTGGACGCGGCTGCGCGCACTGCCATCGAGGCACTGTTCGACGCCGCCGAGGAAGACAGCGCCACCGGGGGCCCGGACCTGATTCGCCGGATCTACCCGATCGTGGCCGTGATCGACCAGGACGGCTATCGCGAGTTGACCGACGACCAGGTCGCCGCACACGTCGAGGCCGTCGTCGCGACCCACCGCATCAGCTGACCGCCCCCACCCGGGACCCACCAGACACCAGCGAGGCACTCGTGGCCACACCGTTCTACGTCGCCCCTGAACAGATGATGAAGGACCGGGCGGAGTATGCCCGCAAGGGCATCGCCCGGGGCCGTGCCCTCATTGCCGCCGAGTACGAAGCGGGGGTGGTCTTCGTCAGCGAGAACCCGTCGCGGTCCTTGTACAAGACCTCGGAGATCTACGACCGGATCGGATTCGCCGCCGTCGGTCGCTACAACGAATTCGAATCCATGCGTGTGGCGGGCATCCGCCTCGCGGACGTCAAGGGCTACCAGTACGCCCGGGAGGACGTCACGGCCAAGGCGCTGGCCAACGCGTACTCGCAGGCACTCGGTGCGATCTTCATGGGCGGTGAGGCCAAGCCCTACGAAGTGGAGTTGCTGATCGCCGAGGTGGACGACGTCGCCGACGGGGACCAGGGACACGAGCTGTACCACATCCTCTACGACGGCTCGATCGTCGACGAGAGCCGGTTCGTGGTCATCGGCGGCGAAACGGAGCCGCTCACCGCCGCCCTCGAAACCCGCTGGCAGCCGCATCTGAGCCGCGATGCGGTCATCACCACGTGTGTCGCGGCGTTGGCCGAGGTCGCCGGTCGAGAGATTGCGGCGAGCGACCTCGAAGTCTCCGGGTTGGATGCGACCCGCCCCCGCCGTCGGTTCTTCCGGCTGCGCGACCAGGCCCTGGCCGACGCCGTGCAGGGTGGGTGATCCACCGATCGGACGACGTCGGCCCCAGCGGGACACCCGCTGACCCGGCACCCTGGCAAGGGTATCCCGGTTGGGACCCAGAGAGGCGAGGCGCGCGTGCGACGTCGGATCTTCGGTATCGAGAACGAGTACGGGGTGACGTGCACGTTCGAGGGCCAGCGCCGCCTCAGCCCCGATGAGGTGGCCCGGTATCTGTTCCGGCGGGTCGTGTCGTGGGGGCGATCTTCCAACGTCTTCCTGGAGAACGGGGCCCGGCTCTACCTCGACGTCGGATCGCATCCGGAGTACGCCACACCCGAATGCGACTCACCGCGGCAGGCGATCGTCCACGACAAGGCGGGCGAACGGATCGTCGAGGAACTGGTCCTGTCCGCCGAGCAGAGACTGGCGGAGGAGGGGATCGCCGGACGGATCTCGCTGTTCAAGAACAACACGGATTCGGCCGGCAACTCCTACGGCTGCCACGAGAACTATCTCGTCGGCCGGGTGGGGGAGTTCCAGCGGCTCGCTGAGGCCCTGATCCCATTCCTGGTGACCCGGCAGGTGTTCTCCGGAGCGGGCAAGGTCCTGCAGACGCCTCGAGGGCCGAGCTACTCGCTGTCCCAGCGGGCGGAACACATCTGGGAGGGCGTGTCGTCGGCGACGACACGATCCCGGCCCATCATCAACACCCGGGACGAGCCGCACGCGGACGCTGAACGCTTCCGACGGCTGCACGTGATCGTGGGCGATTCGAACATGTCCGAATACACGTCGTGGCTGAAGGTCGCCACCTGCGATCTGGTCCTGCGGATGCTCGAGGAGCAGACCGTGATGCGGGATCTGTCGCTCGACAACCCGATCCGAGCGATCCGCGAGATCTCCCACGACATCACGGGGACGCGTCGCATGCGGCTGGCCAGCGGACGCGAGATGAGCGCCCTGGAGATCCAGCAGGCCTACCTCGAACGTGTGGAGCGCTTCCTCGAGTCCACACCGGACGCCAACGACGAGGACAAGCGGGTCGTCGAGGAGTGGCGGTTCGTGTTGGAGCGGCTCGTCACCGATCCGATGTCGCTCGGTCGCCAACTGGACTGGGTGGCCAAGTACCGCCTCATCGAGGGCTATCGGACCAAACACGATCTGCCGCTCGGCCACCCCCGGGTACAGATGCTCGACCTCGCCTACCACGACGTGCTGCGCGACCGCGGCCTGTACCACCTGCTGGTGCGCCAGGGACGTGTGCAGCAGCTGTTGGAGGAATCCGAGATCATCGCGGCGAAGACGGAGCCTCCGGCCACCACCCGAGCAGCGTTGCGGGGCCGGTTCATCACCGCGGCCAAGCGCAAGCGTCGGGACTACACCGTGGACTGGGTCCACCTGAAGCTCAACGATCAGGCCCAGCGCACCGTGCTGTGCAAGGACCCGTTCCGCTACGACGACGAGCGCGTCGACCGGTTGATCGCGTCGATGTAGCCAGACGCCGGGTCGCGGGCGGCCGGGCGTCTAGGCTGCGACGGCCCTCAAAGGTCGAGCGGGAGCGCACGGTGACGCAGAAGACGGAACGGCTGGTCAACCTCACCGTGGCCCTGCTGGAGGCGCGTCGGCCGCTGACCTTCGCCGACCTCAAGCAACGCACCGGGTTCTACAGCCAGTCGGATTCCGAGTCGGGTCGGCGCATGTTCGAGCGGGACAAGGACGACCTGCGGCGGTTGGGCGTCCCGGTGGAGGTGGTCGACGTCGCCTTCGGTGAGGACCAGGGCTACCGGGTGCAGCGCCGTGCCTATGAACTGCCCGACGTGGACTTGACCGCCGAGGAGGTCGCGGCACTGGCGCTGGCGGTGCACCTGACCGGTGGAGAAGGCACCCGGCTGGCGCTGACGAAGTTGGTGGCCCGCGCTCCGGATCCGGCACCGCTGGACCAGCAACCGGCGCTGCGGGTGGGGATCCAGGCGGATCCGGTGGACGACGTCGCCGACGCGGTGGTGACGCGCACGGCGCTGCGGTTCTCCTACCGGTCGGCGAACGGCGCGGTCAGCCACCGGCAGGTCGATCCCTACGCCATCGTGCAACGGCGGGGATCCTGGTACCTGGTCGCGCGCGATCATGACCGCGATGCCCTGCGCGCCTTCCGGCTCGACCGCATGCAGGGGCGCCCCGCGACGATCGGCGATTCCGGTGCGTTCGAGCATCCGGCCGACCTGGATCTGGCCGAGGCGGTGTCGGGGCCGGAAGTGGCCGCCATCGACGTGGACGTGGCTGTCGACGGGTCCGCGCGGTGGGCCGTGGAGTCGCGCGGCGGCGTGGATACCGGAGTCGTCCACGACGGGCGCCCCGTGCTGCGCGTGCCAGGGATTGACGCGGTGCGCGACCGGCCGTGGCTGTTGGGACTGTGGCCGGGTGCCAGAGTCATCGCGCCGCAGGACGTGGCGGAGTCCGTTCACCGCGGCATCCAGGCGGTGATCGCCGCCCATTCCGGGCATCGACCAGCCCCCGGGCCGTCGGATGCAGGCGCGGGGCGTCCGCCCGAA
>JBDNIX010000418.1:0-4055 GCA_041688045.1 Nitriliruptoraceae bacterium | reverse complement strand
TGGCAACGTGGAAGATCGTTACGGGAGTGGGGGTTATCGGGGCTGTGGCCCTGACGGCCGCCCTGACCATCACCGGTGGCGGGGCCCCTGCTACCGCCGAGGATCTCTTGATCTCGACCGACGAACTGCGCGACCTCCAGGTGGACGGCGAGGTGCTGCTCATCGATGCCCGCGATGCCGAGGACTACGACCAGGGGGCGATCCCGGGTGCGGTGTCGCTACCGACCGAAGCGCTGAACCAGACGGTGGTGCTGGAGGACGGAACCGAGGTGCCTCGCATCGTGCAGGATGAGCAGGCCATCGTGGATCCGCTTCGCCAGGCTGGTGTCCAGGCGGACGTGCCTGTCGTGGTGTATGACAACGGGGCGGAGACCTCGGCCACACGCATTTTCTGGGTCCTGGACTACTACGGTCACGAACAGGTGAGCGTCCTTGACGGCGGCCTGGCCGCCTGGGAGGACGACGGGGGCGAACTGGCCAGTGCACCGGTCGAGATCGCGGCCGGTGACTTCACACCGCAGCCGGATCCGAGCCGCTACGCCGACTACGACTACGTGCAGGAGGCGATGTACTCGGACACCGTCATGGTGTGCAACGCCTTGAGTGCGGAGAGCTACGAAGAGGGCTCGATCGAGGGATCGGACAACCTCCACGCCACATCGCTGTTCGAGGATGGTGACGTGCCGTACTTCCGGGGCGACGAGGTCCTGTCCGAGATGCTGGACGATGCGGGCTACGAGGACGGCCAGGAATTCCTGTCGTTCTGCGGGTCCGGCTACATGGCGAGCATCAACTACTTCGCCGCTCGCCTCCTCGGTCTCGAACAGGTCCGCATGTACGACGGATCGCTGGTCGACTGGAACGCGCGAGGAGGAGCTCTCTTGCCATCGGGTGATACCGCATGATTCGTCCGAAGCTGCTCGGCCTCGCGATGCTGGCACTCGTACTTGCCGCCTGCGCCCCCCAAGACGCAGGCGGTGCGTCGGCTGGTGCAGACCCTGATGCTGGACCACCGGTCACCGACCGCAGCTTCGAGACCTTCGATGGCAGGCAGACCACGTTGCACGAGTTCGAGGGCCAACCGGTAGTGGTGAACTTCTGGGCGTCATGGTGTCCACCGTGCATCGCCGAGATGCCCGAGTTCGAACAAGTCCACCTGGCACGGCAGGACGACGTCCGGTTCATCGGACTGAACACCCAGGATGACCACGCCCGGGCAGAGGCCCTGGTCGAGCAGACGGGGGTGACCTACGACCTCGCACTGGATCCGGACGGGGAGCTCTTCAGAGATTTCGAGGTGATTGCGATGCCGAGTACCTACTTCGTCAACGCGGCCGGTGCGGTCGTGCACCGGCACGCGGGCATCCTCAGTGAAGATCAGTTGCAGGACCTGATCGACGAGCATCTCGTGGCACCGGCCGGGGATGCCTGATGGATATTCCCTTCGCGCTGGCTTTCACCGCGGGGCTCGTGGCCACGCTCAATCCGTGCGGCTTCGCCATGTTGCCCGCCTACCTGTCCTACTTCATGGGCCTCGAGGAAGACCAGCAGGAGGGTGCCAGTCATCGCGGCCTGCAGGCGCTCAAGGTCGGCGCAGTCGTGTCGGCGGGCTTCATGGTGGTGTTCGGGCTCGCCGGCATCCTGATCACGCTCGGCGTGCAGGCCGTCGTCGAGGCGCTGCCGTGGATCGCGATCGTCGTCGGTGTCGGAGTCGTCGGGCTCGGGACGGCGATGCTCGCCGGCCGCGAGCTACGGGTCTCGCTGCCGAAGGCGACCCGGGCACCCTCCGGTCGCGGGATCCGGGGCGTGTTCTGGTTCGGTATCTCGTACGCGGTCGCATCGCTGTCCTGCACCCTGCCGGTCTTCCTGGTCGTCGTCGCGGGGACCATCCCGCAGCTCGGCTTCCTCGAAGGCGTCGCGACCTTCCTCGTCTACGGCGCCGGGATGGCGACCCTGCTGTTGCTCGTCACCCTGGCCCTCGCCTTTGGCAAGCAGGCGCTGGTGACCCGGCTGCGGCGCGGATCCGCCGCCGTGAACCGGATCTCGGGCGGCATCCTGATCATCGCTGGTGGCTACATCGTCTTCTTCTGGGTGACGACGCTGCGCGGGGGTGGTCTGACACAGTCGGCTGCGGTGCGTTGGGTCGAACAGCTTTCGTCCCGAACCGTGAACGTCGTGGCCGACGCCGCGGTGCCGATCGGGGTCAGCGCAGGACTCGTGCTGTCCGCGGTCCTGGTGGCGAGCTGGGTCGGAGTGCGTCGTGCGCGTCGTCATCACCTCGAGGTGGATCCACCCGATGGGGGAGGCCAGCCGGCTCCTGATGACCACATCGCGGGAAGGCAACGGTGACGCAACCTCTCGGCAGCGTCCTGAACGGCGGCTGGCTCCCTGCGGCGGTCAATCGACTCCTGTTGCCCGCGACGGACGTCGGAGTGCTCCTTCAGCTGGCCATCATCCTGGGCACCGTCGCGGTGGCCTGGAACCTGACGAGTGGACGTCGGCATTGGCGCCCGGCTGTCATCGGTATAGCCCTGTTGTTGCTCGGGGCGGTGGGTCTGCGAGCCGCGCACTGACGTCATCAGGGCTACAGCGTGACGCCCGCGTGCCGATGGATGAAGCGAGGCGGATGCCCCATGGCGAAGACTCCGGAGATCGTGTGAGACAGCTGTCGTTTCGCCGGCGTCGCCGACCGTGGTCGCTGGTGCGGGTCTTTGCCCTGCGCTCCGCGGTCGTGTTCGTGCTGGTCGGGGTCGTACTCCACTTCCTCGTCGAGCGGTTGGTCGAGGAGCAGTTTCATTCGCATGCGGAGTTTCACGCCGTGTTCGTCACGCAGGCCGTGCTCCAGCCCACGTTGCTCCACGCGGATCTCTCCGGAGGCGCATCAACGGCTGAGAGCACCCGCCTGGCGGAGGAGTTGCGTCGATACGTCACGGATCTCGACGACGCCGTCTACCACGTCGTCGTGTGGGACCCTCGGGGATCGGTGCTCGCGGCCAGCGATGTTCGCTACCTCGATGCCCATGCAGACGCCTACGGGCGACTGCTCCTTCGAGCGGAAGCGCAGGGTCCGTTCAGCGTCGATGGCCCAGCTCCCTACCTCGACGGCGATCCGCCCGTTGCCTCCACCCTGCGCACCTTCGTGCCGTTCGAAACCGATCGATCACTGGTCGTCGAGGTACACCAGGATTGGTCGCCGACGCTGGCTGCATCCCGAACGTTCAGCCGAACATTGGATGCCAGCCTGATCGGCGGCATCGTGCTGCTGTGGACGCTGTCGCTCCCGATCGCTCGGCGGGCCGGACGTCGCCTGCACGAACGGTCGCGAATCGATGAGCTCACCGCCCTGCCCAACCGCACGGCACTCGAGGAGCGGCTGGGACATGCTCTACGCCGTCTGGAGCGGTCCCGTTCCTGTGTGGCGCTGCTGTTCGTCGATCTCGACGGCTTCAAGACGGTCAACGACACGCTGGGCCACGCCACCGGCGATGACGTCCTCCGACAGATTGCCGAGTGCCTCCATGCGTGCACCCGTACCGCTGACACCGTGTCCCGTTTCGCCGGTGACGAGTTCGTGGTCATCCTCGAGGACACCGATGACGTGCTGGCCGAGCAGGTCGCCCGACGGATCCTTGACGAGGTTCACCGACCGTTGGACGGTGTGGCTGACCTTGGCCTGTCAGCGAGCATCGGCATGGCGGCGACGGGCGACGCGACGCTGGAAGCCGACATGTTGCTCCGTCATGCCGACGCCGCGATGTATCACGTCAAGAGTGGCGGTGGGAATGGCTACCGCGTGTTTGACGCGAAGCTGAAGGATCAGGTTGCACGCCGCAATCAGGTCGAAGGCCAGCTGCGAGGCGCTATCGCGCGGGGCGAACTGCATCTGCACTTTCAACCATTCGTGCCTCTGGGTGACCCCGACCACGACCTTGTTGCCGTCGAGGCGCTGTTGCGTTGGACCCACGCGGACCTCGGTGTCGTCGGCCCGGATGAGTTCATCCCGCTGGCCGAACGCAACGGCACGGTCGTGCAGATCGGCAACTGGGTGCTCCACC
>JBDNIX010000417.1:0-2745 GCA_041688045.1 Nitriliruptoraceae bacterium | reverse complement strand
TGTGAGCCTGTTCATGGACACCTGGAGCCGACTGGTGGCCGCGATCATCGGTGCGGCTGTTGTGGTCACCTCGTTGGCGTCCTGGAACACCTCCCCGCATTCGACCGCACGCCGGGTCACCATGACGGCGCTCGGCATCATCGCGGCCCTGGTCCTGTGGTATCTCTATCTGACCGACGTCCTTGTGCGATCCACCGTGCAGAGCGTGGTGATCGCCATCGTGGTCAGCGCGGTGTTGTTCGTCGCCGCGAACAAGTGGTTCGATGCAACCCTGCACGACTGGCGTCGCTTTGCTGCCCTGACCGGCCTGATCGGTGGCCTGGCCGTCTCCGGCCTGCTCGTCGGAAACCGCAACATGGGACTGTTCACCGGGTCCGGCGACGCGCTGACCGATCGCTCCCTGGTGTTGGTCCCCGTGATCGCCGTGCTCTGCGGTGCCCTCGGCGTGGCCGTAAGTTCCGGCAAGGTGCAGCCGAAAAAGGCTGTCGCTGGCGCCGGCGGTGGGGCTGTCGTCGGACTGCTCATCGGGGCCTTCTTCCGGTCCACGTCCGTGCCGTCCCTGGAACCGGTGAGGCTGATTGCCGCCATCCTGGTCGGTGCCGCCCTGTTCGCCGGGTATGGCCGGCTCCGCGGTCGCAACCTGGCCACGTCGGGCGTGACCGGCGCGGCCATCGGCTGGCTGATCGGCGCGTTCGGGTTGTCGACCCTCGGGGCGGGGACGATCGTCGAGGCCATCGTGGCGACGACGGTTCTGGGCGCGCTGGTGGGACTCCGACTCGGGTTGTCCCCGACCGAGACGATGGAGAGCCGCATCCGGCTGGAACGCACGGCCCGCGCCACCATCTTCCTCGCTCCGGCGCTGCTGTTCATCGCCGCCACGCTGGTGGTCCCAACGATCCAGACCATCTGGCTGTCGCTGCTGAACAACCGCACGGGCGAGTTCGTGGGGCTCGGTCAGTACCGGCAGGCTTTCGGTGACCCCAATTTCTACGACATCTCCCGTTGGCCGGACATCTTCGTCAGCGGTGAGTTCCTCGTCTTTGCGACCATTCTGGCGATCGGGCTCGTGACGATCCTGCTCACCCGGAGGCAGATCGACGAGTTCTGGCCGATTCGGCTGTCGATAGCGACGGTCGGATCAGTGGTGTTGCTGGCCGCCGCTCTCGTTGCGAACCTGACGGCCCCGGAGCAAGAGGCCGGAGCGTCCGTGCTCACGTTCGTGTTGATCGTTCTGGTCATCGGGATCCTGGTGGTGGTTGGCCGGTACCTCAAGGCCCATCCGGGCAACAGCGGGATCTCCGGGGGTAGTGGGATGGCCCTGACCGTCGCCTTCATCTTCCTCGGGCTGGCGCTGTTCACCAATCTGCGCGGCACGCTGTTCAACAACATCTGGTGGGTGTTCCTGGTCACCACGCTGGCAACCGGGGTCGGTCTGACGATCGCTGCGCTCTCCGACGGGGCCAAGGGGGAGTCATTCGCCAAGGCGATGATCTTCATGCCAATGGCGATCAGCTTCGTCGGAGCCAGCATCATCTGGCGGTTCATGTACATCGCGCGGCCGCCGAGCAACGAGCAGACCGGCGTCCTCAATTCGCTGTGGGTGGGACTCGGCCAGCTGGCGAACTCCAGTGCCGCCACGCCGGTCGCCATCGGTTTCTTCCTGCTCGTGGGTGGGTTGCTCGTCTTGGCGCTGCGCGGCTTCCTGTCCGGAGCCATGGCGATCGGCTGGGGTTCGGTGTTCACCGCCATCCCGTTGGCTTGGCTCGCGACCCGGTTCCTGACCGGGAACATCGGGGGCGTCACCGAGGGACTCAATGGTCAGCTGGTCGCTGATCCGATCCTGTTTCTGTCGGGCACCGACCAGGTCGGCGCCTACAACAACTTCTTCATCATGGTGCCCTTCATCTGGATCTACACCGGGTTCGCGATGGTGATCCTCTCCGCGGCCATCAAGGGCGTGCCGTCGGACCTGATCGATGCCTCCAACGTCGACGGGGCCACGGCGTCCCAGCGGTTCTGGCGGGTCGTCGTGCCGCAGATCGCGCCGACGATCGGTGTGGTGATCACGACCATCATCGTGACCGTGATGAAGGTGTTCGACATGGTCGCCGTCATGACCAACGGAAACTTCGGGACGGAGGTGCTGGCCAACGCGATGTGGAAGGCGGCCTTCACCCAGGGCAATCGCGGACTCGGTTCCGCCATCGCCGTCATGCTGTTCCTCCTGGTCCTTCCGATCATGTTCCTCAATATTCGCCGGATGCAGAAGGAGTTCCACTGATGAGCGCGGTCACGGCCACTCCATCATCTGGCAGCTCCGTCAGCGCGGGTTCCGGGGGGCCTCCGAAAGGCGGTGGGCCCGGCGTTGGCAAGCGCGTTTACCGGTTCATCTCGGGGCTTCCCACCTGGATTCTGTGGGCGTTGGTGGCGGTCTGGTTGACACCCACCGTGAGCCTGTTCGCCAACTCGTTTCGCACGCGCGACGCCCAACGTGAGGGCGCGTGGTGGCTGATGTTCGGTGACGGGTCGGCGCTCACGCTCGAGAACTATCGGCAGGTGCTGACCTCCGACGTCGCCGGCGGGATGTGGCAGGGACTGTTGAACTCGTTCGCGATCGCGCTGCCGGCAACCATCGTGCCGATCGCAATGGCGGCCTTCGCCGCGTACGCGTTCGCCTGGATCGACTTCAAGGGCCGTGAGTGGCTGTTCATCGGCACCGTGTCCCTGCTCGCTGTGCCGTTGCAG
>JBDNIX010000074.1:0-3878 GCA_041688045.1 Nitriliruptoraceae bacterium | reverse complement strand
GGCCCCGGTCGGAAGGTGCAAGGTGAGAGGTGCCATCCTGGTCGTCGGTGCTCTTGGCAATGTCGGTCGCGCCGTCGTTGCCTCGCTGCAGCAGGCTGGTCTGCCCGTCCGGAGTTCCACAGTTGGTGGTCGCACGTGAAGATACGATTCGGTCGCTGATGGGCGTGTAGCGGCCTGTTGGTGCCGTTTTCGGCAGCAACAATCGGCCGGGGGTCGTGTGACTACACGATTCCAGCCCTCCGAGGGCGTGCCGGGTCAGTCGTCGAGTGGGGTGAACTCGAAGTACCGCGGCGGCTCGGGCAGATTGAGCGCCTCCAGGATGTGGCGCTGTCGGGCGGTGAGGCGGGTGCGTTGGGAGACGGTGCCGTGGCCGGTGTCGATGGTCACGAGCTTGATCCGGTTGAGCTGGGCAGCGATGTTGCGCCACGTGTCCCCGACCTGGGCCTCGATGGTGCGGATGAGCAGCAGCGCGAGCCAGCACAGCTGCACGTGGGAGATGATGCGGTCCTCACGCCTATGAAAAATCGGGCGCAGGTCCAGCTGCTTCATATCCCTCCACGCCCGCTCGACGTCCATCAGCGACTTGTAACCGAGCGCGATATCGGTCGGTGTGAGGGTGCGGTCCCACGTACGGAGCAGGAACTTGCCGTCGAAGTGGGCCTGGGTACGGATCGCGGTCCGGTCGATACGCAACAGGCCGGACTTGGTGGTGCGCAGGAACCGTTTCAACCCCGGTTTGGACTTCAACGTGCCGACGAGTTCGGCCCGTTGTTCGCCGGTCAGGTCGTCGCTGCCGGCGATGCGGTCTTCGAGCAACGCGACGAGCTGGCCACGCACGGCGGCGTCCTTGCGGGCGACCTCGTCGTTGCGGCAGATCACGAACCGTTCCGTACCGGCACCGTCACCGACGATCACTTCTTTGACCTTGAGCTGGTCGTTGACGGTGTGGTAACGGCCCGGCCGGCCGCGGGCTTCGACCACAGCGTGTTCATCTCCGCGTAGCTTCTCCGCGGTTATGAACGATGACCCGCCGCGGGACAGGATCTTGCGGTTGTCCGCAGACGCAAATCCGGCGTCTACGACCCATACGGTCCGGTTGAGCTGCCATCCGGCCAGATCGGCTTTGACCTCGTCGAGCACGGTCTGGTCTTGGGTGTTGCCCGGCCATACCCACAGGCGCACCGGCATCCCGCCGCGGGTGACAGCCATCCCGATCACGACCTGGGGTAGGTCCCACCGGTGGTCCTTGGACTCGCCGTATGTGCGAAACGGCGGCTGTCCGTCGTCGCCTTCCGGGTCGGCCTGTTCGAGTTCGAAGTAGGTCGAGGTGGTGTCGAAGAAGATCATGTCGACCTCCAGCTGGAGCAGATCCGCGACGGTGAAGAACACCGTCTCCTGCAGCTCGGCCAGCGCGTCGAGGAAGAAGTCCATCGTCCGGTAGCAGCTCTCCGAGTCGACCTCGGCCAGCCCGGGGATGTAGACGTCCTCACGGATCCACCTCGTCGCGGCGAGCTTCGACGACGGCGCCAACGCCCGCGACGCGACCAACGCGAACAAGATGCGTTCGGTCGCAGCGGCGTCGAGCCGGCGGCCCCGTGCGACACCGGTCACAGTCTTGGCGATCCCGAGCCGGTCCCACAGCTGGTCGAGCACCCACGCACCGCCCAGGCTGCGCGCGTCGACCGGTTCGAACCCGCCCGCGACACCGGTGTCGTCGGTGACGGCAGCCAACAACGTGTCGTCATCGAGGAACTTCGCGATCGACGCGACCAGACGTTCCAGCCCGTCCCGGTCGACCTGTTCCACCCGGCCGAACGAGAACAGGATCTCCGGTTTGGACCGGCCGGTGTCCGGGTCGCGGTAGTTGTGCGCCAACGCGACGTAGCGGCGCACGGTCCCGTCGACGTTGGTCCGTTTCGTCTCACGCAGATACACGGTCCACCACAGCCTCGATCGGAAGTTGCAGCAGCTCTACCCCTTACGCCGCACAGAAGCAAGCAGAGCTGACAAGGCGTGTTACTACGCTTTCGGAAGCTCCGACCACAGATCTGGCAGCTACACCACCCTACGGTCCCGAATCCGCATCCGGGACTCTACGAACTGTGGAACTCCGGCAAGAGCGCGTGTGCTTTTCCCGTGATGTCCAACGCCAGCTTCGTCTTCTTCAGCTCCGTTTCCAGCCGTTCGTTACGCTTACGGAGCTTCTCGAGCTCGACCTGTTCGGCCGTCTTGCGCTGCCGCGGCGGCGGGCCGGCAAGCGTCCCCCGGTCGCGCTGCTTGCGCCATTCGGAGATGTGGGAGGTGTAGATCGCCTCCCGGCGCAGCAGCGCGCCCCGACTCTCGCGATCCGCGGCGTCGTACTCGGCCAGCAACGCCAGCTTCTTCTCGGCCGTGAACGTCCGCCGGCGGGGCTTCGCCGCCGGATCGTGCTCGTGCTCGTGCTGGTCCATGACGCCATTGTCGCGCGTCGCCAGCACCGTGGGGGTCATCGTCATCGGTCAGGTGATCCTTCTCGCCCTGGGAGTGATGGTCACTACACCAGGTGTCTCACCTCAGGCTGACAGACAGGGTCGCGCCATACCGCTGCGATACAGCCTCGAGGTTCTCGAGCCTCAGCCTGTACAGGGTTCCCCTACTTCCCGGGCCCAACGCAACACGACGCCTAGTCTTCGCGGTCGAGCTCTTCGTCTCGAACCGCGTGGAGGTACCTGTGGCCGATCAGGCGTCACAGGCGATGAGCGCGGCGGACCCCGGCCACGACGCCGCCGACGTCCGGAGTGCCTTTGAGCTGATCAGACGGCAACGACCGTATGCAGTACCTGTCGTTGGATCCGGCCTCGCAGCCGCCGCCGGCGCTCCCGCCGGTGCGGATCTGGTCCAAGCGTTCCGGAACGCACCCGGCGTAAGACTGCCGCCCAAGGTGGGATTCTTCGTCGCCGCAGACGAAGCAGAGAAGGTGCTCGGCACTGATGGAGTCCAGCGCCTCGTAGCCGACCTCATCGGCGGGAGGTCGCTCGAACCCACACGGACCCTCAACGCCCTAGTGCGGCTCCCGTCGCGAACGATCGCCACGACCAACTACGACGACGCGATCTCTGTGTCGGCGATAGCCGTAGGGCTCAAGCCCCGGGTCTTCTTCGGAAGGAGCCTCAACGAAGGCCTACGCACCCCGCCCGCTGGCGTGCTGCACGTCCTGCATCTGCACGGCCATCACAGCGACCCGTCGAGCATCGTGCTCTCAAAGGCCAGTTACAAGAACGCCGCGGAATCCGCAGCGCTGACGCTCGCGCTTCGGCAACTGGCTTCTCAACGGACCCTGGTGTTCCTCGGACAGAGCTTGGCGACACGAGAGGCGCACTGGCATCGCGATCTCCTCCTGACCAGCGAGGAGTTCGACGCGACTGGCCCTCACCTGCTTCTCCTCCCCCATGACGAGGCAACACGCCCCGACCTCACCAGTCTGACGGACGACAACCGGGTTCTTGTCGTGGCCAGCTACGACAACTACGACCGCAAGTTTATGGCCGTCGATCTCGCAGCCCAGGCGCTCGGTCTCGGACCACCACGCGCAGGGCCGCGGCTTCCGCAGCACGGTGGCACATCCCCGACGTACCTGCCCCTTCCAATCATTCCGGCGGACGACGTCGAGACCCACGACCAGCGGCAAGCGCGGGCCGCCTTCGGCAGTGCGCTCGGAGACCCTGTCCCGCTAAGCGAACTGGTGACGAGGCCCGCGGTTCTCGTCGGCTCACCAGGAGCAGGAAAGACCCAGACCCTTGCCGATCTGGGGGCAAGTTTCCCCGCACAGCGGCCCGTGCTCATCCCGCTCGGGAACGTCACCGTTCCTGAGTACGAGGTTGACCCGGCACTGCTGTTCT
>JBDNIX010000073.1:0-7390 GCA_041688045.1 Nitriliruptoraceae bacterium | reverse complement strand
GAACTCCTGCACGGTCTGCGGGATGTCCCGCCCGGTCATCACGTCGATGCTCACCTGTGGCCTCCCGATCGCCGCCTGCGCGGTCCGGTGGCCAGCGTAGTGCCGGCCGGCCGCGCTCCTCCCCCGTCATCGCTCCTCCCCGTCATCGCTCCTCCCCGTCATGTGGTGGGTTTGACCACGATCCAGGCCAAACCCACCACGGAACCCACCACGGAACCCGTCGACGGCGGGTTCAGGTGGCGCCGCGAAGGGAGGCGAGCAGCCGACGGTAGGAGGCCAGGCGCTCCGGGTGGATGTCGGCGGAGGCGATGCGGCACCCGGGCTCGCCGTCATGGATGCAGTCGTCCATCGGGCAGTCCAGGGCGGCCAGTTCCGGGAAGTGGCCGGCCAGATCCGTGGGCTCTAACTGACCGAGCCCGAACGACCGGACTCCCGGTGTGTCGACCAGCCAGGCGTCGACGGCATCGAGGTGCATGGCCTTGGAGGCGGTGGTGGTGTGCCGGCCACCGCGGGGGCCGACCTCGCCGACATCCCGGTTGGCTTCGGGCACGACGAGGTTGAACAGGGTGGACTTGCCGACGCCCGAATGGCCGGCGAACGCGCTCCACGTCCCCGCGACCAGCTCCAGCAGATCGTCGACGCCGTCGCCGGTGACTGCGGACGTGACGCACAAGCGCACCCCCAGCGGCGCATATCGCGCTTCAAGGTCGCGGATCACCTCGCGGTCGTCGACGAGGTCGGCCCGATTGACGCAGATGGCCGTCTCCAGTCCACCGACGGACGCCGACACCATCACCCGGTCCAGGAACCTGGCGCCGAGGTCAAGGTGGTCGGCCGCCAGCACGACCACGACCTGGTCGGCGTTGGCGACGATGATGCGTTCGTCGTCCTGGCTGTCGTCGCCGGTACGTGTCAGGACGGTGTCGCGGTCCAGCACCTCGACGATCCGGGGAACGTCGGATTCGTTTCGGGGTGCGCGGACCCGCACGTGGTCCCCGACGGCGGTCTTGGTGCCGCGCATGGTGCCGGCGAGCGGCGCCTCGACGACCTCGCCCTCGTACAGCACGGTCACCCGGCCCCGGTCGACGGCCACGACCCGCGCGGACGCCAGGTCGTCGATCTTGGCGCGCGCCGCCGGACTCAGGTCACGCGAGCGCCGGACGGGGGCGGGATCGTCCTCGTCCCATTCGTCCTCGAAGGCTTCGATATCGATGCGCGGCATGTTCCCATCCTGCCAGGTGGGAGGCCGTCGCGCTGACGCCGGGGCGTAGCGCTAGCTTGCAACCTCCGACCGAGGTAGGAGAGCAGGGTGGCCGACGGGGCGCACGACCGACCGGGCGATGGCCGACAGCCCGACGGGGCGCACGACCGACCGGGCGATGGCCGACAGACCGATTCCGGCGAGGTGATGTTCCAACACGCCGCCACCGCCGTGGAAGCCGCGCTGGCCGCCGGGGCGACCTACGCCGACGCGCGGGTCGTGCTCCGCCGTCACGAACGGATCGGGGCGCAGAACGGCGAACTCGAATCCGTCAACAACGTCGAGGATGTGGGGGTCGGCGTCCGCGCGCTGATCGGATCGTCGTGGGGGTTCGCCGCCTCCAGTGAGTTGACGGACCGGGCGGCGGGTCGCGCCGGGGCGGAGGCCACGGCGACCGCCAAGGCCTCAGCGCTCGTCCCCGGGGCGGGCCTGCAGCTGGCCGACGTGGAGGTGGCGCAGGATCGGTACGAAACCCCGCACGTCGAGAACCCGTTTGCGATCCCGCTGGACGAGAAGGTCGGTGTGGTGGTGTCGGCCACCCGGACCATGCACGACGTCGAAGGCGTCATGGTCGCCACGGCCCAGTTGATGTTCTGGGACACGGAGAAGTGGTTCGTGTCGTCGCAGGGCCACCGCATCTACCAACACCTGGTCGAGACCGGCTGCGGGATGGATGCCACCGCCGTCGGCGAGCACGAGACCCAACGCCGCAGCTACCCGCAGAGCTTCGGGCACGTCCAGACCGGGGGCTACGAGGTGATCCGTGGGTTCGACCTGCCCGGCCACGCCATGGAGGTCGCCGAGGAGGCCGTGCAGCTGCTGACCGCCGACACCTGCCCGGCCGGGACGATGGACGTGATCCTGGAATCGTCGCAACTGGCCCTGCAGATCCACGAGTCGGTGGGTCACGCGATCGAGCTGGACCGCATCCTCGGTTGGGAGGCGGCGTTCGCCGGGACGTCGTTCCTGGAGCTCGATCAGCTCGGGAGCCTGCGCTACGGCTCCGAGCTGATGAACATCACCGCGGATGCCACGATCCCCGGCGCACTCGCCACGTTCGGCTACGACGACGAGGGCACACCCGCACAGCGCGTGCAGATCGTCGACGAGGGCCGGTGGGTCGGCGTGCTGTCGGGACGGGACTCGGCCCACCTGGCGGGGTTGGCACCGGGCGGGATGGTCCGCGGTGACGGGTTCAACCGGATGCCGATGGTGCGCATGACCAACGTCGGGCTGGAGCCGGGCGATTCGTCGATGGACGAGATCGTCAGCGAGACCAGACAGGGCGTGGTGATGGCCACCAACCGGTCGTGGTCGATCGACGACCGGCGACTGAACTTCCAGTTCGGCTGCGAGATCGGCTGGGAGGTCGTCAACGGCGAACGCACGAAGATGGTCAAGAACCCGACGTACACGGGCATCACGCCGCAGTTCTGGGGATCGCTGGACATGCTGGGGGGCGGCGAGGAATGGTTTGCGTGGGGCGTGCCGAACTGCGGCAAGGGCCAACCGATGCAGGTCGGCCACACCGGTCATCCCGCCGCGCCGGGCCGGTTCCACGACGTGCGCGTGGGGGTGACGGCATGACCGGCATGACACCCGACAACGACACGACGCTGCAGGACCTGGCCGACCGTGTCGTCGAGATGGTGCGCGACCACCCCACCAAGGACGACCACACCATCGAAGCGAACGTCCGCGTGACGAGGATCCGGCACGGGCTGACCCGGTTCGCGAACTCCTTCATCCACCAGCACGTCGGCGAGGACACGGTGACGGTCGCCGTGACGGTCGCCGTCGACGGTCGCAGCGCGGGAGCGTCCTCGACCGCGGTGGACCACGACGCGCTGCGTGCGCTCGTGGACCGCACCCTGACCTCGGCGGCGCTGCAGCCGGTCGATCCGTACTGGGCTGACGCCACTCCCCCGGACGAGCCCACGTTCACGGGCAACTTCGATCAGCCGACCGCCGACGCCGATCCGTTGCAGCGGGCGACCGGGGTCAAGGCGTTCGTGGATGCGGGCCAGGATCTGCGGGCGGCCGGAATTCTCGACACGGAGGCGCTGTGGAGCGCGTTCGCTTCCACCGCCGGACAGCGAGCGACGGGTTCGACGACGCGGGCCACCATCGACGGCATCCACCAGACCGCGACGTCCGCCGGAGCGGCCCACCAGACCTCGGTGAGGATCGGCGAGCTGCAGGCCGACGTCGCCGGGGAGGTCGCCGCGGATCTCGGACGGCGTTCGGCCGAGTTCGTGGACGTGGAACCCGGCAGCTTCGAGGTGGTGCTGGCGCCGGAGGCGGTCGCGACCATCGTGACGTTCCTGGCCGCGTACGGGTTCAACGCCAAGGCACACCTGGAGGGTGCGTCGTTCGCGCAGCTCGGTGCGTCGCAGTTCGATGCCAGCATCACCCTGATGGAGGATCCGACCGACCCACGGGCGATCGCCCTGCCGTTCGACGCGGAAGGCAGCCCGCGCCAGCGCTACGCATTGGTGCAGGACGGGGTCACGACCTCGTTGGCGCACGATCGACGGACCGCCGCGCGTGCCGACACGCGGACCACCGGCAACGCGATCCCGGGTGGCGAGGAGTTCGGGGCGATCCCGATGAACCCCCGGCTGGTCCCGGGATCGACCACCCCGGTCGAGATGATCCGCAAGGTCGACCGCGGCCTGCTGGTCACCCAGTTCCACTACTGCCGGATCCTGGACCCCAAGACCATGGCGGTCACCGGCCTGACCCGCAACGGCACGTTCCTGATCGAGGACGGCAAGATCGCCGGGGCGGTGGGCAACCTGCGGTTCACGCAGTCGTTCCTGGTCGCTCTGGGTGCGGGCGGCGTGCTGGCGATCGGTGACGACGACCGCCACGCGGCCGGCGAGTTCGGCTCCGGGATGATCATCTGCCCGTCGCTGCACCTGGGTGCCTGGAACTTCACCGGCGGTGCCAAGGGCTGAGCACCCGGCGACACTGCACGTCGCGCACTACGGTGCGTGACGTCAACTGGGCACCGGAGGGAGCGAACGTGGCGTCGGATGCGATCGAGGACCTGCTGCAGGAAGGGCGGACCTTTCCGCCCCCGGAGACGTTCAAGCGTGACGCGCTGGTCACCGGTGCGGAGATCTACGACGAAGCCAGCCAGGACCGCCAGGGCTTCTGGGCCCAGCAGGCGGCCGAACTCGACTGGTTCCAGGAGTGGGACCAGATCCTCGACTGGTCGGAGGCGCCGTACGCGAAGTGGTTCGTCAACGGCAAGCTGAATGTCAGCCACAACTGCCTCGATCGGCACGTGGAAGCCGGCCACGGGGATCAGGTGGCCTACCACTGGGAGGGTGAGCCCGGCGACACCCGCACGATCAGCTACGCCGACCTGCTCGACGAGGTGCAGCGCACCGCCAACGCCCTGAAGAGCCTGGGCGTCGACAAGGGCGACCGGGTCGCGGTGTACCTGCCGATGATCCCGGAACTGCCGATGATCATGCTCGCCTGCGCGCGGATCGGCGCGATCCATTCGGTGGTGTTCGGCGGCTTCTCCGCCAACGCCCTGCGCGATCGCATCAACGATTCGGACTGCAAGGTGCTGGTCACCGCCGACGGCGGGTGGCGCCGCGGCTCGGTCGCGCCGCTCAAGCCCGCCGCGGATGAGGCGCTCGAACAGACGCCGTCGATCGAGCACATGATCGTGGTCAAGCGCGGCGACAACGACGTCACGATGGTCGATGGCCGCGACGTGTGGTGGCACGACGTCGTCGGTTCCCAGGACGCCGACTGCCCCGCGGAACCCATGGACGCCGAGGATCTGCTCTACCTGCTCTACACGTCGGGGACGACCGGCAGCCACAAGGGCATCATGCATACGACCGGCGGGTACCTGACGCAGGTGGCGTTCACCCACAAGTACGTGTTCGACCTCAAGCCCGACACCGACGTCTACTGGTGCGCAGCGGACATCGGGTGGGTCACCGGCCACAGCTACATCGTCTACGGCCCACTGGCCAACCGCGCCACCTCGGTGATGTACGAGGGCGTGCCCAACCACCCCGACGAGACCCGGTTCTGGTCCATCATCGAGCGCTACAAGGTCACCCAGCTGTACACGGCGCCGACCGCGATCCGGGCCTTCATGAAATGGGGTGACGAGCACCCCGCCAAGCACGACCTGACGTCCCTCCGCCTGCTGGGTTCGGTGGGCGAGCCGATCAATCCGGAAGCGTGGATGTGGTATCACCGCAACATCGGTGGGGAGCGCTGCCCGATCGTCGACACGTGGTGGCAGACGGAGACCGGTGGGATCATGATCTCGCCGTTGCCCGGTGCGACCACCACCAAGCCGGGTTCGGCGACGTTCCCCCTGCCGGGCATCTCGGCGCAGATCGTCAACGACCGGGGCGAACCGGCCGGTGTCCCGGGCGGTGGCTACCTGGTGCTCGACGAACCGTGGCCGTCGATGCTGCGCGGCATCTGGGGTGACGACCAACGGTTCCGCGACACCTACTGGTCACGCTTCCCCGGCCTGTACTTCGCCGGTGACGGCGCCAAGCGGGACGAGGACGGCTACTACTGGCTCCTCGGGCGCGTCGACGACGTCATGAACGTGTCCGGGCACCGCATCTCGACCACTGAGGTGGAGTCGGCATTGGTCAGCCATCCGTCCGTCGCCGAAGCCGCCGTGATCGGTCGAGCCGACGCGCAGACCGGGCAGGCGATCGCCGCGTTCGTGACGCCTCGAGGTGGCATCGACGGTGACGAGGCGCTGGCCACGGAACTGCGCAACCACGTCGCCACGATGATCTCGCCGATCGCCAAGCCGGCGTCGCTGCTGTTCACCAGCGACCTGCCGAAGACGCGCTCCGGCAAGATCATGCGGCGGCTGCTCAAGGACATCGCGGAGGACAACCAGCTGGGTGACACCACCACCCTGGCCGACGCATCCGTCGTCGACTCGATCAAGGACCGCTACCTCAGCGGCAACAACGACGCCTGACCGGCCGCCACCCCGGAGTCACGGCGATCAGTCGTCGAGCAGACCTTCACGGCGGGCCGCGGCCACCAGTTCGGTCACGTTGGCGTGGGCGCCGGGGTGTCCCCGGAGCAGTTCGCCCCGACGGTCACGGAAGGCGCGCCCGAGCTCGGTACGAACCTCGTCGGCGACGTTCTCGCGCGCGGCGTTGAGGACGTCGCGCTCCTCTTCGTCGAGGTGGTGGGTGAGGGTCTCCGACAGTTCCTTGAGCGCCCCTTCGAACGCGTCGACATCGGCGGCGGGCACACGCTGGAGCGCCATCAGCGCGACGTGCCCATCGGCGTGTTCCTCGGCACCGTGGGCGATCTCGTCCGCGTCCTCCGGCGCCTTGCGTTTCAGGCTCGGGTAGACCTCCTGCTCCTCCGCGTCGGCGTGGGCGACCAGCAGGTCGGCCAACTCGGTCAGCCGGGCCTCGCGGTCCTCCTCGCGGTTCCGCAGGGCGCGGATCAGCTCCTCGAAGACGCGGTGGTCGGCCAGGATGAGCTCGACGACATCGTCGCCGTCCACCGCTCCGGCACCCCGCTGTCGGGTAGCCGGGGCGCATTGCTGCGCCCCGGCCCCCTCAGAACCGTGCTTGCGACTTGGCACCGCACACGGCTCAAGCAAGCCGGTCAGGGTTGGTCGGCTCGTCGTGATCCGTCCAGCGTTGCAACGGCCCTCGGTCCGTTCACCGCCAAAGCGGCGTCCAACTTGTCCTCGGGTTCCCACGCGTCACCAACCTCGTCATCTGGCTCACCTGACCCTGTCAGCACCCTTTCGGGTCGGGCATCAGCCCGTATCCGGCCAGTTGGCCGACGACCGCGCCGGTGGAGGCCGACGTGTTGCCTGGTCTTCGGTTTCCTGTCGCCTTTCGGCGCACCGGCGTTCGCTTCTGGGTCATCCTGTTCCCGCTGAGGAGTTGGCCCTCCCTCACGGTCGGGTTACCGGCCACGCCATGAAGCGCGTGGCGGACCTCAACGGGGTTTCCACGTTCCGCACACACGAGATACGACCAGGGAAGGACGCCCCCTATACGCCGACAACAACGGTGTTCCTACAGCCAAGGTCCCGTCCCTCGGCTGCCGCCCGCCGCCTTCCAACGGCACGGTTGCTACCACCCCGCTACT
>JBDNIX010000416.1:0-3234 GCA_041688045.1 Nitriliruptoraceae bacterium | reverse complement strand
GACCGTCACCGAAGCGCCATCCGGCGACGGGTTCTTCTTCCCCGGACACCCCGACGGCATCCGGTTCTACCAGTTCGTCGGCGACTCGATAGGGGGCAAGAAGTCCTGGACGGCTGCGCGTGACGACGCCAAGAGCCGAGATCTGCTCGACGAGTTCACGGATGTGGACACAGCCGGCACCATCCCCGGCTACCTCGCCACCAACACCTCGACGGCGGAGGACGACTTCATCGCGGAGAACACCACCGCTCAGGACATCTGGATCGGTGCCTCCGATGAGTTCACTGCTGTCGACACTGCGCGTGGCGATGATCAGTACGCCGACAAGGCCGAGGTCGAAGGCGACTGGCACTGGGTGACGGGTCCTGAGGCCGGATCGCACTTCTGCTCGGGCAATGAGACCTGCCAACCGGAACCCGACGGAGATGGAGGCACCCACTTCACGAGCTGGAAGGCCGGCGAACCGAACAACTCCACTGGTGAGCACTTCGCCGTGACGAACTGGAGCAGCAGCTCCGGGCAGTGGAACGACCTGACGAGTACGACCAGGCAGGAGAACTACCTCGTCGAGTACGGCGGCATGGGCGACACCGACCTCATCCCCCAGGCCAGCGGCACCGCGACCCTCACCTCGGTCAACGCCGTCGTGATCACGGCCGATGACGCCACCATCGATGCGGTCACGGCGGGCACCCAGCCCGACATCACCGTGGACGTGGCGTTCACCGCGGCCATCACCGATCGTCTCACCGACAACGCTGCCTCGACCGACCCCGTCCTGGTCACCTTCACGCTGCCAGAGGATGGCGGCACCTTGCGTTTCGATCCGGCCGACCTCGGCGACGTCACGTTGGCCGAGGGCTATTCCTTCGACGGTCCCAAGATCGGCTTCACGGGCGAGTACGCGGCGGTGGCCCAAGCGCTGGACGCGGATGCGGGCCAAGGCGCGCTCACGTGGACGCCGCCGGCTCAGGTCGGTGAGCTGGACATGGCCGTGTCCATCTCGCGGCAGCCGGTTTCGGCCAACGACGTGTTCTTCGACCCCGGGACGGTCAGCCAGCCGCAGCCGCGGAACCCGCCCACAGAGCTGGCGGCCGGCGCACCCTGAACGTCAGGGCGCCGTGCTCAGGACGCGAGCGCCCGACGCAGTCTCGGGTGGTCGAACGCCGGAGCCATGCGGCGCACGGCAGCTTCGTCGAGGCCGCAGCGCTGGGCGGTGTGGCGCCAACCTGCGACCGCCTCGGCTACCTCGCGCAGCACCTGGCGGGCCGACGCCTCGTCGAGTCGGAACAGCGGCGCGACCTCCATCACCAGGCCGAGGTCGGCGTCGGTGGCGTACTCATCGATGGCGGTGTGCAGTGCCGGGGACGGTCCGGCGTCGGGGTTCGGGTTGAGGTCGAAGGCGGGCGACAGTCGCCACGTGTCAGCCCGGACGTGCAGGAAGGCGTGGTTGCGCAGATGGTCGTCGGTGTTGGTGACCAGCACGTTGAAGACGACGCGGCGCCAGAGCTGGCGCAGATCCTCGGTGGCGTGCGGCGAGTGCTGCTCAATGACCTCAGCGACCTCGAGGTAGCTGCCGGCGTCACCGTCGGTGCGCTCACACATCGTCAGCGCCGACCGGTAGCCGACGCGGGCAGGAGGCCGGCCGGGGCGGTGGACGCGGTCGAAACGGGCAACGATCAGCACGCGACGGCCCGCGATGTCGAGCAGCTGCCGGGCCGGCACGGCGATGCCGGCGGACTCGGCCAGATCGAGGCAGACCTTCTCCCAGGCCATCACGTCCCACGTGTCTGATGATGCGGCTGGGAACTTTGCGATGCCGAGCCGGCCGGCGGGGTCCTGTACGTGGGTCTTGGGTCGGGCGCCGCCGAGTGAGGAGCCTTGCTTGACCAGGCGGGCGATCTCGGTGGCGGTGAGGTCCTCATCGACCGCGCGGTCGGCGAGGTCGAGCAGTTCGCCGAGGTCCGCCAGCAGCGGTATGTCGCCACCGGGGCGCTGGAAGCCGTCACCGTCGTGCAGCCGCAGATCGCCCTGACGCAGATCGTCGCGCACGCCGAGGAGGAAGTCGACGTCATCGAGCGCGCGGGGCGTACGACCCCGCTCCTCAGCGAGCCGCCGTTCCTCCTGCATCCTCAGGGTCCGTCCCCAACGGTCCGGGGCGCAGTCGGCCAGTGCCCGCGGCAGCACGTGCCCCGCAGGCGCCTGCACGGGGCCGGTGCCCCGCGGGGTGGCTGGGTCGAGGTCGAACCCGTCGGGCCGCACGGCCCATCCGGGGTTGTAGACGAAGGTTGAACTGACCGCCTTCCCACGGGACCGGTGAGGATGCAGTTGACCGACCGCAACCGGGTCGTCGGCGATCTGTGCGAGCACCTCGATGTCGCTCATGGTGGGTCGCTCCCGAAGCCGATCCCGCCGTCGTCGGTCTGCTGGGCGCGGGGTGGACGGACGCGCTGTGGCAGATGCTCGTCGGCGCGCAGCCGGCCGATGTCGTCGGACATCGGGTCGACCGCAGTCACGATCTGGTCGAGCACACCGAGCGCGCGGGCGATGCGCAGGAGGTTCTCGAGTGTCGTTCCCCCACCGTTCTCGATCCGGGAGACCACGGGGCGCGACACGCCGGCGCGGTCGGCGACCTGGGCGGCGGAGAGCTGCTGGAGTTTGCGCCAGCGTCGCAGGTGCGCGCCGAGGTCGTGCTGCGCGCGCGAGACCGCCCGCGGGGTGGGTGTGCCAGCCATCGTGAAACCCCGTTGTGTAATGATGATGGTATCCAAACAACTTTAACGCAATAATATCGTTATGCAAGAGCTCCTACTCGGCGACGCGAGACACCGGCCCGTATCCGTGTGTCCGCACCGCGAGGCGCATCCGATGTCGGCCTGTCGCTGTCGCTGTCGCGGTCAGTCGGCGGCGACGTCGTTGGGGATCGGGAGGACCTCCACGCCGTGCTGCGCGAGCCGGCGCAGCAGCGCAGCGTCGTCATGCAGCGGAGCGGGTGGGCCGATCTCAAGGCACGGGCTCGGTGGCGTGCTCGCGGGTCCTGCTGGCCCGAACAGCGTCCAGGTTCCGGCACCGCCAGCAGGGGGAGTGCGTGCATGGGCGCGGACCCCTGTCTGCCCGTAACGGCGCAGCTCGGCAGCCCAGCGCTGGGTCAGGGCACGATCATCGGTCGTGTGGAGATCACCCGCGACGCCGAAGCCGAACGCCTCGTCGGCCTCCAGGTCCGCGTGCCCGGTG
>JBDNIX010000072.1:0-8489 GCA_041688045.1 Nitriliruptoraceae bacterium | reverse complement strand
GAGTCGTTTCGGTTTCGTCCCCTGACAGGTTCTGGCCAACGTTCCGCTCAACCCTTCCGGCCTTTGTGGTGCAAGTACCTTCGGCGTTCGCTCTCGCTGTACTCACTGCCTTGCTGCTGCTGCAGAGTCCGTGGGCGGTCTTGTTCATGGCCGTGCCGATCCTCGTCGCCAGATACGCGTTGATGGCCTTTGAGCGGCTCGACACGGCGTATGACGAGCTGGTCCGTGGGTTTGTGACGGCGATCGAGATGAAGGACCTGTACACGCGTGGGCATTCTGAACGGGTCTCGCAGTTGTCGGTCCTGGTCGCCGAAGAGTTGGGTATTCCCTACGACCAGCGCCGCCTGACGCGCTATGCGGCTCTGCTACACGATGTCGGCAAGGTCGGCGTGCCGTTGTGCATCATCAACAAGCCGGGTCCCTTGGACGACGATGAATTCGGGGAGATCAAGAAGCACCCCACCATTGGTGCCGATGTCCTGCGCGACATCGACTTCCTCGAACCGGCGATCGGCATCGTCCGGTATCACCACGAGCGTTTGGACGGCAAGGGATATCCCCACGGAGTCGGCGAGGAAGACCTTTCCGACATCGTGCGGATCGTCACGGCAGTCGATGCCTTCGACGCTATGACCTCGACGCGTTCGTATCGGCGGGCGCTGACCGTCGATGACGCGATCACCGAACTGCGGCGGTGTGCCGGTCGCCAGTTCGATTCCCGCATGGTCGAGGCCTTGGCCGCGGCGGTGGAACGGGTCGGCTGGCAGCCGACGATCGACTTTGCCAGCGAGAGCCACCTGCATGGGCAGGTCATCCCTGCTGGCGCCGCGCATGAGCGCTTCGGCACAGAGAGCTCGGATGGTCCCGGGGCGTCAGCATGAACCGTTCGATCGGATCGTCGGCAACGCGCGTCGCCGCGCTGATCTTGGCGGTGTTGGTCGGGGCCAGTTGGTGGCTCGTCCCGGGTATCGCGCATCAGGTTCGACCGCTGCAACTCGTCTGGTTCCTGCTCGCTGCGATCGCGACCGAACGTCTTTCCATTCGCCAACCAGGCGGTCAGCCTGTGGCGACGTCTTTGGCCGTTCTGGGTGCTGCCGCCATCCTTGGCGCTTCCCCGGCACTGGTGGGGTTGATCGCCGCATTCGCCTGGTTGGTCGGCCGCCTCATCGGGCGCGAATCGTTGCAGTGGGCCGGCCTTGTCACCCGCGTCGCCGGCGCCTGGGCGCTGACGGGCCTCGCCTCCCTGGGTGTGCTGGTCCTACCGGTTGTCTGGGAAGGCAGTGGATCTGACGTCGCTGCGTCGCTGCCCGTCGGAGCAGCAATCGCCGTTGGCCTGGCGATCGTCGTGGGACTACCCGCCGGTGAGGTCCTGGCCCGTACGGGAGGCCGTTGGCACTTTCCCGTGCGTCGCGCCAGAGAGGCCCTGAAGGCCACCCGACTGGTCGGGCCCGCCGTCGCGGCCACGGCCGGACTCGGGGCGCTGGTGCATCCGGTGCTTGGTGTCTGGACCCTTCCGACCATGTTGATCCCGCTGCTGGCTGCCCGGGTCGGGCTCGAGCGGCTGTTCGTCGCGGACCGTGCCTACGAGCAGACCATTCGTGCGATGTCGAGGTTGCCGGAGTACGTGGTGACCGGTCCCCACGCGACCATTACGGACGATCACGGGGTTCGCGTCGGTGAACTGACCCGTGAGGTGGCTCACGAGCTTGGTCTCAGTGAGCGTGACACCATCGACGTCGTCCGTGCGGCCCACATGCACGAACTGGGCCGCCTGAAACTGGAAGCCGGCGAGTCGGCGACCCAGCGGGAGTTGGCTGCGGCCGGCGGTGCTGCCGTGCGCATGGTTTCCGGTCAGCTTGAGCGGGTCGCGCAGATCGTCGAAGCGCACGGCGACCTGACGAGCCCGGCCGCGCAGCGCGAAGACCTGCGTCGTCAGGTGCGCATCGTGGCCGCGTGTTGCGAGATCGATCGGTACGCCCCGGACCCGATCGAACCGGGACAGCTCGATGAAGTCGTGGTTCGGCTGGTTCGTGACGTCGGAGACCTGGAAGTGGTCAGCGCCCTGACGCGGGTGCTGAATCGTCAGCTGGTCCCGACTCTGTAGCCGCGGACGTGTCCGACGGGGCGTCCAGGGCGACAGCGCCGAGGTCGACCGCTGGCTCCTCGACGGATGGCTCGGCTCTTGGCGTGCGACGTTCCGCGGCAGTCCGGTAGGTCATCAGGTGGTGGACGATGGGAATCAAACCCGCGGCCAGCACCACGTCGCCAATCGAGATGACCGAGCGGATGGGAGGCACGGGCCAGATGTCCGCCAGCCACCACAGCCGCGTGTCGGCATCCGCAAGCACGTGTTTGCCCCGAACGAGCACGCTGGCATCGCGGCCAAGCGCTGCGATCGCCTCCGGGTGCACCGGCATGGCGCCGTTCGCGGCCATCACGACGGCGTTCATGGCGAGCCCCAGGGCCACGAGCACCAGACCAGGCAGCTGCCAGTTGGCGAGCACCCAGGCCAGGACGACCACCTGGCTGCCCAACAGCAGGGCGTAGCTGAGCGCGCCGGTGCCGGTGAACCATCCGGCGATGACGCCGAGGTCCGAGGCCAGCTGCAGGACGACGCCGGTGAACAACAACCAGATGTGGCGCAGCGGCGCTTGCGCGAACCGGTGAAAGCGCCCCCCGCGAACAAGCGACGCCGATACGGCGATCAGCAGGACCAGCACGACGAAGAACACGCGGGCTCCCGGGGTAGTGACGACGACTGGACCCTGGATAGTGCCATGTTCGCGTCCTTGTGGACACCATGGGAAACCATCCGACAACGCTAGGCTGCCGTGTCATGACCGCTGAAGCGAACTCCGGTGACCGTGGCCCCCAGGGCGGCGGCGGAAAGTCGCGCGGAAAGCCGCGCGGGAATTCCGGCGGCCAGGGTGGCCAGAAGCGGTCCGGTGGTGGTCAGGGCGGCGGCAAGCGTGGCGGCCGACGCGACGAGCCCGACAACCCGGCCGAGCAATTGAAGAAGCCCCTGGAGAAGGTGTTGGCTCGCCTCCCCGAAACGCAGCGGCGAGTACTCGAGATGCGGATGGGCCTGACCGACGGGCATCCCCACGACCTGGCGGACACGGCACGGGAGCTTGGCCTGTCGATGGGCGAGGCCCGCGACATCGAGAAGCGCGCGTTCGAACACATCCGTGAGGCGGTGCCGCTGCAGCAGCTCCAGCGGTTCCTCGGTCACTGAGATCCCGCCGTGACATCGTTGCGTGAGCTCGTCGAAGAGCGGGCGGGGCTCGATGACGCCAGCGTCGACACGCTGCAGGCGATCCTGTCCGATTGGCAGATCCTGGCGGACCTGTCGTTTTCGGACCTGCTGATGTTCTGCCGCGACCCGGAGTCCGGGCAGTTGACCGTCATCGCGCAGATGCGGCCGTATACGGCCCAGACCGTCTACAAGGAGGATCTGGTCGGACGGACCTACGAGGCGGACGATCGCCCCGGAGTCACGCGTGCGTTCCTCCACGGAAAGATCGTGCGCGACGGTGACCCGGACTGGTCGACCGGCATACCCGTGCGTGAGGAAGCCATCCCGATCCCCTTCGACGGACAGATCATCGGGGTGGTCACACGTGAGGGGAATCTGTCGACCGTTCGCGCTCCGTCTGAACTGGAACTGACCTACTACCAGGCGGCCAATGAGCTGTCCAACATGTTGGCCGAGGGGTCCTTTCCCTTCCCGGGGGAGGATCCGGAACGCGAGCTCGCCCCCCGTGTCGGCGACGGGATGATGCGGATCGACGCGACGGGCGTGGTCAATTACGCCTCGCCGAACGCGATCAGCGCCTACCGCCGACTGGGTGTCGTCGACAACATCGTCGGCCGCAACCTGGAGTTGTTCGACCTCGATGATCAAGCGGTCCTGGAAGCCTTGGCCGACGGCGAGCCACTGGAATCCGAGGTCGAGGCGCGCGGCGCCGTGGTCCTGCGTCGGCTGCTGCCGCTGACCCGGGAGCACCACGTCCTCGGCGGGTTGATGCTGGTCCGTGAGGTCACCGAACTGCGACGGCACGAACGCATGCTGTTGTACAAGGACGCGACCATCCGGGAGATCCATCACCGGGTGAAGAACAACCTGCAGACCGTGGCTTCGCTACTCCGTCTGCAGTCGCGACGCATGACCAACGAGGAGTCCGTCCAGGCCTTGGCGGAGTCGGTTCGGCGGATCTCCTCGATCGCGCTCGTGCACGAGACGCTGTCGCAGGATTCGCGCCAACGGGTCTCGTTCGACAAGGTCGCTCAGCGCCTGATCGACATGCTCGCGGTCGGACTGACGGATCCCACCCGGCCGGTGGAGATGGAGCTGGAAGGAAGCGCCGGTGAGCTGCCGGCAGAGGTGGCCACCCCGCTGGCACTGGTGCTGTCCGAACTGCTGCAGAACTCCGTCGAGCACGCCTTCGTAAAGGAGGGTGGATCGGTCACAATCAGCCTCGATCGCCGGACCGCGAGCCTCCACCTCGAGGTGCATGACGACGGTGTCGGTGTTCCGGACGGCTGGTCACTCGAGTCCGATGCGAACCTGGGCCTGCGGATTGCGATGACGCTGGTGGAATCCGAACTCGGCGGCACGCTGGAGGTCCGGCGCTCCGAGTTCGGAGCCGGCACGATCTGTGAAGCGGTCCTCCCGCTGCCACGATGAGCCGCGGGAGACGGTCCGCAATGACGAACGCCGCCCCGGTGGTTCGGGGCGGCGTCCGGTACGTCGGTTCGTGCAGGGCGGTCAGCTGGCCAGGCGCCGACGACGCTGGCGGGCACGCTTCAGGGTGCGCCGCTCGTCTTCGGTGAGGCCGCCCCAGACGCCCGCGTCCTGGTTGGACGCCAGGGCGAACTCGAGGCACTCTTCTCGCACGTCGCAGCGTGCGCAAATGCGCTTGGCTGCATCTGCCTGCTCGACGGCCGGACCGGTCGTTCCGATGGGAAAGAACAGTTCCGGATCTTCGTCGATGCACGCAGCGCGACTACGCCAATCCATGTGATGCTCTCCTGCGTCGATATCGCCGCCCGGCCGTCAAGCCAGAGCTGAGGACGGTGCAACGATAGATGTGGGGGGGGACGCCCGACTGGGCTCTGCGCTCCCGGCCACCAGACCCGGGAGCGCTTGTGAAGCTTTTCTCTAGTGCGGCTACGGTAACGCCTGACGGCGAGGTGTCAAGGGTTGCCGACGCATCCCGCTTGCTGCAGTGTGCACGTGCGCGGTAAACGCGCGCAAGCGTGCGTCGGGGCGTCTGAGGCTGCCGTCAGAGCAGGATCCGAAGCGCATCGGGCACGGCCGAGAAGACCACCTTTCGATGCTCACCGGCATAGTCCCCGTCGACCATCAACGGCCGCGGTTCGGCCGCTTCCATGACCATCGTGCGGATGTCGTGGTGATAGCCCACGCTGTCGAGATCCACGTGTGAGCCGTCACGGAAGGCCCGGGCGGCGATGCGTACGAGTTCGCGGGTGCTGATGTCGCCGACGGTGATGAGGTCGAGACCGCGGTCGAAGGATGCGGCCGGATGCAGGTGCATCGGTCGGTCACCGAGGAAGGTGTACGGATCGGTGTTCGCGACCATGGAGATCGAGACGGGATCGAGGAACGGGGCACCGTCCAGACTGATGGCGATCGATCCGTCGCGCTGCCGTGCCCCGGCCGCCCATTCCCTGGCTGCCGACCAGACGAAGGCCGACTGGCGCAACGTGCGTTTCATCCGGGTGTGCTGCTCGACGTGACGGACGACCGCAGCGTCGAAACCAAACCCCGCGTTGAAGCCGAAGTAGCGGGCACCCGCCCGGCCCAGGCCAATGCGTCGGGTGTGGTCGGTGCGCACCGCGTGCAGCAACTGTGAGGTGGCAAGGATCGGATCGTTCGGCAGGCCGAGTGACCGCGCGAGCACGTTGGCTCCGCCGCCCGGGATGATCCCCAACCGTACGTCGGTGCCAGCCAGGGCCTGCAGGACCTCGTTGGCGGTGCCGTCGCCGCCGAGGGCGAACACCGCATCGGCCTGATCGTGGACTGCGCCAGCCACGAGATGCGTGGCGTGGCCACGTTGTTTGGTTTGCTGGACATCGAGATCGACCGCCGAGGCCAGTGCCGCCGCGATGACGTCACGAACGTGGTCGTCGGTGGTCGTCGCGTTGGGGTTGAACACCAGGAGTGCACGCACGGAGACCTCCGAGGCCTCGGTGCGTCGGGCCGAGGGCGGACCGGATGATAGTCGTGCGTCCTACGGGGTTGTGTCGGCGCCAGGATCGTCGTCCACGTCGGTCGGCGGTAGATCCTCGTCGTCCGCCGGGTCAGGATCCGGCGGTGGCTGGCCAGAGTCCTCAGCAGCAGGCTCATCATCGCCGGGCCCGGCATCCTCGGGCGGCTCGCCATCCGGATTCTCGTCGGGAGGCGGATCCGTGCCGTCGGGGTCCGTCGTGTCGACATCGGGATCGCCCGGTTCGACGCTGTCGTCCTGCGACGGATCGGTGAGATCGGGCTCCGGGGGTGGCGGCGGTGACGGGGGTGGCGGCGGTGACGGGGGTGGTTCGGGACACGTTTCCGTCGGTACGAGGATCCGCGGGAGCCGTTGGACCCGGCCGGGACACCACGGTGCCTCCAGGAGGCCCGAGTCGGGATCAATGCTGACCAGGCTGTAGTGCTGATCGGGAAGTTGGAACGGGATGGGTTCCGTATCGGCCAGCGCGCGTGTGAAGACCTCCGCGAAGATCTGGGCCGGGATGGAACCTCCGGTGACGTCACGCACGCCCTGAACATCATGCATCGGTACGCGACCGTCCGCATGTCCGATCCACACGGCGGCGGCCAGATTGGGTGTCGCCCCGATAAACCAGGCGTCGGTGTTCTCGGAGGTGGTCCCGGTCTTCCCGGCGACCTCCCAGCCCTCCACCTGCGCGCGCCCGGCCGTTCCCCGTTCGACGACGCCCTGCAACACGTCGAGCGTCACGAATGCGGCGGACGGGTCCAGTACCTGCCGTCCGACCGTGTCCGGGAGCCAGGCGGCGTCCCCGTCAGCGTCATCGATCCGCGAGACCACGGTGGTCGGGACGTGCTCTCCGAGGTTGGCCAGGGTCGCCATCCCGGCCGCCATGTCCAGAGTCGTCACACTCAGTTCACCGCCGCCGATGGTGGTCTGGATCTCCGTCGGGATCGGCGAGCGCACACCCATCGCGGTGGCCAGTCCAGTGACGCGGTCCAGCCCCACCTCCACCCCGAGTCTCGCGAACGCCGTGTTGACGGAGGCATGGGTCGCATTGGCCAGGGTCACCGATGGGTAGGACCGACGGTCGTAGTTGCGGACGTCCTCCCACACACCTCCGTTCGCCAACTGGATGTCGCCCTGACGTCCGTCGAGAACGTCCTGTGGATGCCAGCCGGCGGCGATCGCCGCGGCCAGCACAAACGTCTTGAAGGTCGAACCCGGCTGCCGGCGCCCCTGCGTCGCCAGGTCGAACTGCAGATCCTCGTAGGGACGGCTACTCACGGCGGCGACCACCTGCCCGGTGGACGGCTCGATGATCGTGATGGCCGCGTCCGGATCGCCGGGATCGGGAAGCTGTTCGGCCAGGACGGCTCGCGCCGCCGCCTGCAGGTCCGGGCGAACGGTGGTGTGGATACGGAGACCGCCGCCGTACAGGCGCCGGGCGCGCTCTTCCTCGGTTGCGCCGAAGCGCGGGTCGGCCAGCAACTCGCGGACGACCAGGTCGACGAGGTGGGGTTCCCGGGTGGCGGGTCGCGAGAACCGGCCATGTACCTCGATGGGCATGGCCGTGGCCGCATCCCGCTCTTCGGGGGTCAGATGTCCGTCGACCGCCATACGCCACAACACGTCGTCGCGCCGCGTGAGCGCCGCGTCCGGATTGCGTGTCGGAGCGAGCGCCTCGGGGGCGCGAATGATCGCGGCCAACAGTGCGGCCTCGGCCACCTCGAGGTCGCTGCTGGGTTTGCGAAAGTATGTGTGCGCTGCGGCCTCGATGCCGTACGCGCCTTCGCCGAAGTAGACCGTGTTGAGGTAGCTCTCCAGGATGGCGCCCTTTGAGCGTTCGTCCTCGAGTTCGCGGGCGAGGACGGCTTCCTGAAGTTTGGTCTCCGGAGTTCGTGGGGCATCGGGCATGTACAGCTGCTTGACCAGTTGTTGCGTGATTGTCGACCCGCCTTGACCGATCTCCCCCGTGGCCAGGTTGGACAGGGCCGCGCGGATCAACGATCGTCCGTCGATGCCACGGTGCTGGTGGAAGCGGCGATCCTCGGCCGTGATCACCGCGTTGATCAGGTGGGCAGGTAGTGCTCCCAGGCTGACCGGCTCGCGGTATTCGTCGCGAAGGATCGTCAGCGGTTCACCGTGCAGGTCGTAGATCACCGACTGGACGGGAGGCGTGTGTTCGGCGGCGTTCTGCAGCGTTTCGGTCGACGGCAGTTCGAGGGTGACAATCCCGCTGCACGCGGTCAGCAGCAG
>JBDNIX010000415.1:0-3451 GCA_041688045.1 Nitriliruptoraceae bacterium | reverse complement strand
GCACCGGCATCCTCGACGTCGAGGTGGATCCGCAGATCCTCGACGACCTGCACCGGGACGGCAAGGTCCAGATCACGGCTGATGTGGCGGACCTCTCGGCGTGCGACGGCACCCTGTGGCCCAATGCGTGCCTGGTGCTCAAGGCGGGACGGTCGGGATCCGGCCTGGCGCGCGTGGTCGAGGTCCGCGATGACGGCAGCGCGACCCTGACCCGGGTCCACGGCCATCGCCCCGTGTTCGGGATGACACCCCGTGATGTCCGACAGACCTTCGCGATCGACCTGTTGCTGGACCCCGCTGTTCCGTGCGTGTCGGTCATGGGGATGGCCGGGACGGGTAAGACGTTCCTCGCGCTCGCATCCGGCCTCGAACAGGTGGTCGAGGCCACGGCCTACCGCCGGCTGTCGGTGTATCGCCCGCTGATCGCGGTCGGCCGCCAGGAGGTCGGCTATCTGCCGGGCGATCTCGATGAGAAGCTCGCGCCGTGGATGGCCGCGGTACACGACAACCTGTATGCGCTGCTGCGTCGTGATGACGGTCCGGCCAGTCGCGGTTCCCGTGAGCATCGACAGGTCCAGTCGACGGTCGAGTCGCTGGTCGACCGGGGGCAACTCGAGCTGGCAGCCATCACCTACCTCCGAGGACGGTCCATCACCGACGAGTTCGTGGTGGTCGACGAGGCCCAGAACATCGAGTTGTCGGCGTTGAAGGTCGTCCTGACGCGGATGGCCTCCGGGTCCAAGGTCGTGTTCTGTGGTGACCTCGGCCAGGTCGACAATCCCTACATCTCCCCGTACGGCGGTATGGCTGCGCTGATCGAGAAGATGAAGGGCAGCCCGTTGTTCGGGCACGTGACCCTGGCCAAGGGCGTGCGCAGCCCGCTGGCCGAGCACGCCGCGACGATCTTTTAGGCCTAGTTGAGGCGGGCCTTGGCACGGATTGCGGCACGTCGGACCTCGTGGTCGTCGTGGGCCGTGCCTCCGGTCACCTCGAGGTACTGCTCGAAGGCCGCGGCCGCCTCGTCGTACCGGCCCACCTGACCGAGCAGTTCGCCGAGGATCCGGTGGTCCTCGGACGTGCGGTTCGTCAGCAGCAGCTTCAGCTCCACGGACCACAGCGCGTTCATGGCATCTCCGACGGCCTGGAAGTCCCGGGTCAGGTTGTTCAGCAGGCGGCGCACGACGTCGACGGCCGGCGCGGGACGCAGCATCGCCCGATGGAACGTGACCTGTCCCGCGGACAGTTCGGCAACACGCGTCGCGACCGCAGCCTCGTCCAGCAGTTGGCCGTCGTGAAAGGGATCCACAAGGACCGGCCGGTCGTTGCCCGGCACGGCGGCCACGACGTGGCCGGGGAGGTTGACCAGGTAGGCGCGCACATCCAGACGGCGCGCGATGGCCACGTACAGGATCGAGCACGTGATCGGCAGTCCCCGCTTGCGATCCAGGACGCGCGTGAGCAGCGCGTTGTCCGGGTGGTAGTAGGTCTCCGTGTCGCCGGTGATGCCCTGGTCGTCGGCGAGGTAGCGGGCGATCTGTTGCGCGTCGTGCTCGGGCCCCTCCGGGTGGAATCCGGAGCTGCGCAACCCGTCGGCGAGCGCGTCCAACCGCAAGAGAGCCGCGTCGACGTCCAGGTCGGGCTCGGCCTCAGCACAGCACAACAGAGCGGCTTCGCCCAGATCGGCGTCGGCGCGCCGGACGAGTCGGACCAGGCGGTCTCGGGAGGCGGTGGACATGCTTCCACGCTATCGGCCCCTGGATCCGGTTCCGTCGCGTCCACGCCGCCGTGGATTGGCTCTGGCCAGTCGGGGGGCGGTCAGTATGCTCGAAGGCCCGCGGATCAACGACGCTCCGTCGGGCCGACGAAGGGCATCGCCGTGAACGCCGTGAGTCCCGAGAAGCCGGACCGCAACCTCGCCATCGAGATCGTCCGCGTCACGGAAGCCGCCGCTCTGGCCGCCTCCCGGTGGCAGGGACGCGGCGACAAGGAGTCCGGAGATCAGGCGGCCGTCGATGCGATGCACGAAGTCCTCGACACCGTGGAGATGGCCGGGACGGTCATCATCGGTGAAGGCGAGAAGGACGAGGCACCGATGCTGTTCAACGGCGAACACATCGGTACGGGAAACCTGCCGAAGGTGGACATCGCGGTCGACCCCGTGGAGGGCACCCGGTTGCTCGCGGAAGGGCGTCCGGGATCCCTGGCCGTCATGGCGGGGGCACCGGCCGGAACCATGTTCGACCCCGGCCCGTGCGTCTACATGGAGAAGATCGTCGTCGGCGCGGAAGCCGCGGACGCCGTCGACCTCGATCGACCGATCGGGGAGAACCTCGCGGCTATCGCCAAAGCGACCGGGCGTGAGGTCCGGGATCTGACCGTGGTCATGCTCGACCGGGACCGTCACGAGGTGGCCAAGCGCGAGATCCGGGAGGCCGGAGCCCGGCTGACGTTGATCACCGACGGTGACGTCGCCGGTGGGCTGTTGGCTGCCTGGGACGATCGGCCCCAGGTGGATCTCCTCTACGGCATCGGCGGAACCCCCGAAGGCGTGATCACCGCCTGTGCGGTCAAGGCGCTCGGGGGATGCATGGTGGGGCGCCTGTGGACCCGGTCCGACGAAGAACGGCAACGGGCGATCGATGCGGGGTACGACGTCGACGCGATCCTGGACCTGGACGACCTGGTCGCGGCCGACGACTGCTTCTTCGCGTGTACCGGGATCACCCCCAGTCAGCTCCTGCGTGGCGTGACCTTCAGCCGTACCGGCGCGACGACCGAGTCGCTGGTCATGCGGTCGAAGTCCGGGACCGTGCGTCTGATCCGCGCACAGCATCAGCTGAAGAAGCTGCGTCAGTACGCCTCGATCGAGTACTGAGTGCAGCGGGACGTTGGCGCGCTGACGTCAGATCCCCTGGCCACCGCCACCGGACACCATCCATCCATCGTGCCCACCATGACGACGGTCGGGACATCGATGTCCGACAGCCACGCCGTGGCATCGAAGGTGTGCATGCCGCGGGCCGTCCAGATCGCGGTGCGATGGTCCAATCGGGACGCGTGCGCGCGATAGGCCGTCATGCCGAGCCACGGGGTCTGGTTCCCGACGGCTCGGAGCCATCGGGCGACCGGCTGCGCGACGGGTAGCTCGATTGCGCGGACGACCCGACGACCGAGGGCGCGGGGCAGCGCCGGCAACCCGATCGATGCGGCCGGGAACACGTAGCGGCCGACCTCGCCGCCATACAGGGTCCGGAAGGGCGACGCGTGCCCGCCCGCCGTCAAGACCATGCCGCCGACGAGATCGGGGCGGGCTCGCCACAGCTGGAGGGCGACCTGGACGCCCATGGAGTGGCCCGGCACGGTGGTGGGACCCGCCGCCTCTGCGTCAAGGACCGCCGCGACATCATCCGCCAGCGTGGGGATCGTGTAGGCCCCGGCATCGGTCGGGTGC
>JBDNIX010000414.1:0-16891 GCA_041688045.1 Nitriliruptoraceae bacterium | reverse complement strand
GCGTCGTTGAGGTCCACGCCCTGCTCACGCAGCCGCGCGTCCGCCCCGTCGAGCTGGTCCTCGATCACGGCGCGGGCATCCGCCAGGTCCCCTTCACCGACCGGGTCTCCGTGCAGGCAGCGTTCCGTGAGCCGCACACAGCCGAGCTGCATGGACACGCTTCCCGCCACCTCGCCGCCGGGATGGCCGACGATCAGTTCGGTCGAGCCCCCGCCGATGTCGATCACGGCCGTTGGGGACGGCACGTCGACCGCGCCCGCCGCACCGGCGAACGCCAGCCCCGCCTCCTGCTCGCCCGAGAGGACCTCGGCGTCGACACCCGTAGCGCGACGCACGCCGTCGAAGAAGCGACCGCGGTCCTTGGCATCGCGGACCGCGGAGGTGGCTGCGATCCGGACGCGATCGGTGACGCCGTACTCCTGCCAGACGTCCCGATAGCCGGCGATGGTCTCCAGGGTCCGCTGCAGGGCAACATCATCGAGGTGGCCCGTGGCGTCCACGCCGGTCGCCAGTCGGGTGATGGTCATCCGGCGCGTGAGTCGGTTGCCGTCCCCATCCAGAACCAGCAGCCGAATCGAGTTCGAACCGACGTCAACCGCGGCCCGGGGCGGCGCGCTGTCCACTACGGCTCCGTTCGGGGTGGCAGGTCGTCGTCGCTCACGCACGGCCCGGCGCACGGGGCCGGCGTGGCGTGCTCGACCGTCCAGGCCCCGATGGGGTTGTCGCCGGTCGCCAGGTGGTGTCCCGCGTGGACGTGGAGACACTTGATGTGCTTCGGCATGCCACCCGCCCCCGGATTGCCCGGCAGGGGATCTCCGAGCTCATCCCGGAAGGCGACATATCGGTCATGAGCCGCGGCGTAATCGGCCGCGACGTCGGGATTGTCGTCGAGGCGTTGGTTGAGTCCGACCATGTGGTGATCCGCTTCGAGCGTCCCGACGCGTGAGCGCATCACCGGACACGTCAACCAGAAGACGGTCGGAAAGGGGGTTCCGTCCTCCAGGCGGGGAGCGACACGCACCACCGTCGGCAGACCGAACTGACAGGTGTGCACGACGGCGGGCTCGCCGCGAGCGGGTCGCCCGAGTTGAGCGGACACGATCGCGCGGGTCCGCTCATCAGCTACGGGGGCCGCGGCGGCACGCTCATAGGACGCGCCGGGATCGACACGGACCGCATCCTGCTGCGGCATGTCGGCGGCGTCGCTCGTCCCCTGGTCGCGGACGGGGCGCCCGGCCCCGTCCGGCGAACTCACGACACCTTGCCGCGCTTCTGGCGGCGCGCCTCACCTTGGATCATCTGCGACTTGTGCATGAAGCGGCGCAGGCGCTTGTTGAAGTCCTTGTCGAGCTTGGACCGGAGGTTGGGAGTCTCTTCCTCCTGCCACTCCGGGTCGGCTCGCTTGATCGACAGGTCGACCTTGCCGTCCTCTTTGACATCGAGGATCTTGACGTCGACCTCGTCGCCTTCGGCGAGGTAGGCGTAGATGTTCTCGACGAAGTCGGCATCGACCTCGGAGACATGGACCAGGCCCGTGGCCAGCCCTCCGTCTTCGGTCGTGACCTCGACGAATGCGCCGTATTCCTCCAGCCGGACGACCTTGCCCTTAACGATCTCTCCCTGCAGTTCGATCAACTCCTCTCGGGGTCAGATATCCGCGCAGATACCAGCGACCCTTGCTCGTGGCCACACCACCGGTGGTGGCAGGCGGATGAGTGTGATGGACCCGCTGCTGCGACCGGTCGCACGCGGGCGGAGGGTTCCCGGCCGAACGTGAGAGGTCTCGCGGGGCGCGAGCGGGTCCGAAGAAGGCGACCCACGTAGACTCCAAGGTACGGAGCGGGTGCGTACGCGGCAAGACCGGCGCGGGTGCTGCGCACCCGACCGGCTCGTCGGTCCCCGGACCCTACCGGTCAGCTACCGGCCCCGAACACGTCCTGGAGGCGCAGCCAGGCGCGCTCGTACCAGGCAGGAGGCGCTGGCTGAGGCTCGTCACGGGATGTCGTGATGCGAGGTCGATCGACCTCCGGAGGGACCAGCGCGTATGGCACCTCGCCGGGGCTGATGAAGCCCTGCTGTTCCCGGGCGAGCAGTTCGATGGTGTCGTCGTCCTGCAGGTCGGCCGCGCGCTGACCCAGGCGGGCGTTCTCGTCCTCGAGGACGTCCGCCTTCATCTGCAGCACCTCGACCCGCGCCCGGGAATCCAGGTAATTCTGGATCGGGCCCGACAGCAGCACGATGCCCAGCCCGACGGTCACCAGCAACGCCACGATCAGGGGCTTGTCGCCGGTGACCGCCGCCGCGACGGCGCGTCGCAGACCCGACCATGCGTCGCGCACGCCGCCCGCGAGCCGCTGGATGACCACAGGGCCTCGACCCGTGCCACCTCGCCGTCGCCGCTTACCGGCATGACGGACGTGTTGCCGCTGGTCGCGGCGTTGCGTCAGTCGTGGCGGAGCGCTCATCGGTGTCCTCTAGCGTCGTTGCTTGAAGGCGTCGGCGCCGGCATAGCGCGCGCCGTCACCGAGTTCTTCCTCGATGCGCAGCAATTGGTTGTACTTGGCCACGCGGTCGGATCGAGCGGGGGCACCCGTCTTGATCTGCCCGGCGTTGGTGGCCACGGCGATGTCCGCGATGATGGCATCTTCGGTCTCGCCGGAGCGGTGACTGATCATCGTGGTCCACGACGCCCGATGTGCCAGCGCGACCGCATCGAAGGTCTCGGTCAACGATCCGATCTGGTTGACCTTGACGAGCACGCTGTTGGCGGCGCGTTCATCGATCCCGCGCTGCACGAAGGCAGGGTTGGTGACCAGCAGGTCGTCACCGACGATCTGGACCCGGTCGCCAAGGCGCTCGGTCATCAGCGTGAAACCTGACCAGTCAGATTCGTCGAGGCCGTCCTCGATCGAGACGATCGGGTAACGGTCGACGAGGTCAGCCCACACCTCGACCATCTGCTCGGAGGACAGCACCCGTCCCTCACCATCGAGGTGGTACGCACCGTCGCGGTAGAACTCGCTGGCGGCCGGGTCCAACGCGATGGCGACGTCGTCGCCCGGCCGATACCCCGCTGCCTCGATGCCTTCGATCAGCAGATCCAGCGCCGCCGCGTTTGAGTCCAGGTCAGGAGCGAATCCTCCCTCGTCACCCAGGCCGGTGGACAGCCCCCGCTGTTTGAGCACCGTCTTCAGGTGGTGGTAGGTCTCCGCACCCATCCGCAACGCCTCCCGAAAGGTGGGGGCACCGATCGGCACGATCATGAACTCCTGGAAATCGACGTTGGAGTCCGCGTGGCTGCCACCGTTGAGCACGTTCATGCAGGGAACGGGCAGCAGATGGGCGTTGGGTCCGCCGAGGTAGCTGTAGAGCGGCAGCCCAGACGCGTCGGCGGCGGCCTTGGCGACCGCCATCGACACGCCGAGGATCGCATTGGCTCCGAGGTTGCCCTTGTTGTCCGTGCCGTCGAGGTCGCGCAGCAGCGCGTCGATCTCGCGCTGTCGGGTGGCGTCCAGGCCGAGCAGTTCCGGGGCCATTGTCTCGTTGACATTGGCGACCGCGCGCGTCACCCCCTTGCCGAGGTAGCGGGTGGGGTCCCCATCGCGCAGTTCAACGGCCTCCGCCTCACCGGTCGAAGCACCGGACGGCACGGCGGCTCGACCGAGCGTTCCGTCGAGCAGGCCGACCTCGACTTCAACGGTCGGATTCCCTCGGCTGTCCAGGATCTCGCGTGCTCGCACCAGTTCGATGGTGGTGACGTCCATGGCATTCCCCTCGTGATCGAGCACGGCTGCAGATGCGCCCATCACGCTGGGCGTTCCACGCGGGACCCTACGCCACGACCGTGCGCGTTGACAACAACGTCAACTTCTGCAACATCCACCTCGCCGTGCGTCAGGCCTTCAGGCGCCACACCTGCCTGGCCGCCGCCGTGACGACGATCCCGAGGCCACCGCCGACCGCCGCCCCACGAAAACGTTCGGGCGTCACGCGGAAGCCAACGACCGCGCCGACCAGCGCGCCGCCCGCCACGACGACCGTGTCGGTCGGGAACGGCGCCCGGTCGTGGTTCCAGCTGGCGATCTCGGCCGCGTCCGCGCCCACGTCCCAGCGTGCCAGGGCGTCGTCATCATCACGCACCTTGGCGGGGGCCAGGTCCGGCGGGCGGACGCTGGTGGCAGCGCTCGCCGATGGCGCGACGCCTGATGGCGGATCTGTGGCCGATCCGAACTGGTGCGCCGTGAGTGGTTGCTGGCATCCCGGACAGGGCTGATCACCGGCGACAAGGCTGTCCACCAGGACATGCTTCAGGAACCGCCCACAGTTCGGGCACTGCTGCGGGGCCACCCCATCCTCCAGGTTCGCGTCCGCCCCGAGCGTAGTGGCCGCCACGACCCGTGGTGGCCGGTCGGCGCCACGGGCCCCCGCCGACGGACGCTCAGTCACGCGGAGCGGCGTCGTTCCACAGCTCCAGGGCCGCCACCCGATCGAGGGCGGAGGGATCGATGCCACGTTGGTCGGCCAGCTGCAGCATCTGCTCCACGCGCAGCCTGAAGTCGGCTCCGGCGCGGCGGGCGGCGGCTTCCGGGTCCACGTCGAGGGAGCGCGCCAACGAGACCACGGCGCTCAACAGTGCCCCGACCGAGGCTTCCCGAGCGTCAGCGTCCTGCGCATCATCGGCGTCGGCGAGATGCGCCAGCACCGAGGCAGCGGGAGCGTCGATCTGCGGTCCCTCGATGCCGTACGTGGCGGCCTTGCGCTGCACGGTCTCCACCAGCATCAGGCCGGCCATGGCTTCCGGCACACCGTCGAACGGGCCGGTGCGTCCCTTTTCGTCCTGCTTCTGGCGATCCCACGTGCTCTGGACGTCCTCGGCGGTGGCCGCGTCGCCGTCGGCGAACACATGCGGGTGCCGTCGAACGAGCTTGTCCGCGATGCCGCGAGCGACGTCGTCGATCCCGAATGCCCGACGATCCTGGGCGACCTGCGCGTGGAAGACCACCTGCAGCAGCACGTCACCGAGTTCCTCGACGAGATCGACGTCCTGTTCCCGCTCGATGGCGTCGACGAGTTCGTAGGTCTCCTCCAGCAGGTAGCGCACGAGGGAGCCATGATCCTGTTCGAGGTCCCAGGGACAGCCGTCATCGGGGTCGCGGAGCCGGCGCAAGATGTCCACGAGGCGGAGCAGTTCGGTCCCTGCGGGGATCGGCGTGAGGAACACCAACTCGATCTCGATGTCGGGCTCGGCGCTCATGCCCGCCAGAGCGCGCGCGAGGCCCTCGTCGTCCGGACCCAGCAGATACACGGGCGTCGAGCCCTCGACGGCCCGCTCGACCAGTGCCTTGGCCACCCGACGATCCTCCGCCGAGCCGGGTCGCGTCAGGTCGAGATCTGACCGGTCCAGCGCAGCCGGAGCAACGGGCTCCAGGTCCACCCCCGCAGCGTAGAGATAGGGGGCACTCGGATGTCGGCCCCCGTCCCGGACCAACACCTCGTCGGCCATGGCCAACGCATCCCATGCCTGAAACGGCAGCAGTCCGGGGAGGGCGTCCGACGTCTCGACAAGGACGATGCGGCGCTCGGTGTCGGGCATCGGTCGGTCAGTCCCCCGAACCCACGGCCGGGTCCTCGACGACCTCGCCGAGATCGCCGTCCCACGTTCCGAAGGCCGACGCGACCTGGACGTCCGCTTCGCCGAACGAGGTCTGGAGAAGTTCGGTCAGCAGTCGATCCAGCGTCTGGGCCTGGGTCGCGGGGTCCACCTCCTCGCCAGAGAGCACGGACTCGTCGGTCACCTCGAGGATGTGGAATCCGAACTCGGTTTCCACCGGCCCGACCACCTCGTTCAGCTCCGATTCCCAGACCGCCTGCTCGAAGGCGTCGACGTACGAACCCCGGGGTGCGGCACCAAGGTCACCGCCCTGGGCCCCACTACCCGGATCCGTGGAGCGTTGCTCTGCGAGCTCCGCGAAGTCAGCGCCTTCATCCAGGAGATCCACGATCTCCTGCGCCTCGTCCGCATCGTCCACGAGGATGTGCCGGGCCGTACGGACCTCGGTGTCAGGCAGATCCTCCTGCAGCGAGGTACGGATCGCCTCGACGCGTTGCTGCGCGGGAAGCAACACCTCGCGGTAGACGGGCAGGGTCAATTGCGACTGCGCCAGCGTCTGCTCGAACTCGTCCTCACCACCGAGTTCCGCGGTATCCGCCTCGATCTGGTCGGTGATTGCCTGGTCGTCGACCGTGATGCCGCGTTCGTCGGCCACGTCCGCGATGATCTCGGCCTGGACGAACAGGCTGAGCAGCTGACGTTGCATGGGCGCAACGATGTCGGCGCGCGACTCAGCATCGGCATCCTCGAGCGTGCCCGCGCGGTCGGTGATGGTGGTGACAGCTTCCTCGAGTTGCGAACGGGGAATGTCGGTTCCCGCGACGGTGGCGGCGCTCGCTGACGAAACCTCGGACGAGCAGCCGACAAGGACGATGGTGGCGACCGCGAATGCCGCGATCATCCGGCGGGGTGTGCGCACAGAAAGCTCCGAAGGGAAGGGGGAGCGGACGAGTCGCCGCCCTGAGGACGAGCGCGACGAAAGAGAGTTTAGCCGCCGTCCGCAGCTCGCCGTTCGGGTCATCGCCTGCGGGCACGCCCCGGTGTCGATCCGTTCCGAGAATGTCGCCTACCCTGTCGGTATGGCCACAGACATCCACGCGACCGTCGACGAGCAGCTGCGCCGCACCCGCCAGCGCTACACGCTGGGACGCCGCCAGTTGGTCGAGTCGCTGCAGACGGCGGAGCGTCCCGTCACCATCCCTGAACTCCTGGATCGTGGGGCGCCCCAGTCGCAGAGTTCCCTGTACCGAAACCTCGCCATCCTCGAACAATGTGGTGCCGTCCACCGCCTGGTCTCGAGCGATGACGTCGCTCGCTATGAGCTGACCGAGGAGCTGTCGGAGCATCACCACCACCTGGTGTGTTCCGCCTGTGGACGCCTCGAGGACGTGGTCCTGCCCGCAGTCATCGAGCGGGCCCTTGCCAGCGCCGCCGAGGAAGCCCGGACACAACGCGAGTTCGTGGTCGACTCACACCGTTTCGAGTTGGTCGGGATCTGCGAGACGTGCAGCTGAACGTCGTCGCCGGTGACGCGCAACGGCGGAACGCAGCTCCTTGCCGCCGAGGAGAACGAAGAACGCCACCACGGTGAGCCCGGCGATCGTGGGCGCGGTGGCCGTGCCCGCATGGAAGCTGATGAGCAGTCCCACGAAGACGCCGACGGCGCCGATCAACATCGACACCACCATCATCACCGGCACTCGGCGGGAGACCAATGCGGCCGTCGCCGGTGGGGCCACGATGAAGGCGAAGACCAGCAAAGTGCCCACCGTGCGGAACGAGGTCACGACGACCAACGCGACCAGACCCAGCATCGCGAAGTGGGCCAGCTGTGGATGCAGACCCAGGACCCGCGCCTTGTCGCGGCTGAACGACAGCGCGAGGAACGGCCGGTAGAGGACGATGGTGAGCACGACCGTGATGACGGCGGCGACCGCTGCGGTGCGCAGGTCCGCCCCCGTGACGCCGATCGGGTCGCCGAAGAGAATCGTGGTCAGGTCCCCGGCGTACGACCCGCCTTTGGAGATGATGGCCACGCCGGCGGCCAACATGCCCACGAACAGCAGGCCGATCGCCGTGTCCTCACCGAGCCGACTGCGTGCGCTCGTCAGCGAGATACCGGCGATCATGACCACGGCGCTGATAGCACCGCCGAGCAGCAAGGAACCCCCGAAGATGAAGGCGATGGCGATCCCGGGCAGCACCCCGTGCGCCAGCGCGTCCCCCATGAACGCCATGCCGCGCATGACCACCCACGTCCCGACGAGTGAGCTGGCCACGACCGTCAGCAGCCCGGCGATCAGGGCGTTCTGCATGAAGGAGAACCCGAACGGGACCGTGACCAGCTCCACCGCCGTGGTGATCAACGGAGCGCGTCAGCGATGAGCGTCGCCGTCGTCCGCATCATCCCGGGGTAGGTCTCCGCTCCGGTGCCGTCCTCGCCCAGGGCATCGGTGTAGATCCGCACCACCTCGACGTCCAGATCTCCCCGCCCGATGACCTCACTGGCCAACTGGTCGGCCAGCGCCGTGGAATCGGTGTTCTCCGCAAAGACGGCGGACACCCCCGCGTCCTCGACGGTTTCGATCAGCTCCGCGAAACCCTGCGCGTCTGCTTCGGCCTGCGTCGATGATCCCGGGATAACGGTCCCCACCAGCTCGAAGTCATAGCGGGCGGCAAGGTAGCCAAGGGCATCGTGATTGGTCACGAGCAGGCGATCATCGGCGGGGATATCCGCGAAGATCCGCTGCAGATCCTCATCGAGTTGCCGCAACTCTGCGGCCGAAGCCTCGCCTCGTGTCTCCCACTCGGCAGCATCCAGCTGCGTGTCCACGGTGGCGATCTCCGCGGCCAGCAACTGCACACCCTCGGCCATCCGGATCGGGTCGAACCAGACGTGGGGATCCTCGGGGCCGTGGTCATCCGCGTCGTGGTCGTCCTCATCCTCGTGCGCCTGGTCGTCCTCATCCTCGTGCCCGCGGTCGTCATCCTCGTGCGCCTGGTCGTCCTCATCCTCGTGCGCCTGGTCGTCCTCATCCTCGTGCGCCTGGTCGTCCTCATCCTCGTGCCCGTGTTCGTCGCCATCCTCGTATTCGATGGGGTCGAGTTTGTCCGCGAGGGTGAACACGGGGACGCCGTCCTCTTCCGCAGCCTGGAGGGCTCCGAGCAGGGGCTCCTCGAGGTCCAATCCGTTGGCAACCACCAGGTCGGCCTCGCGGAACATCGCCGCGTCGGCCGCGGACGGTTGGAAGCCGTGCGGGTCGGTCCCCGGCGGCATCACGACATCGACGCGACCGTCCTCGCCGACCAGCGTGCGCACGACATCACCGAGGATGCTGGTGGTCACCACGATGTGAGGACCATCGTCGGTCGTCGCAGCCTCTTGGCTCTCGGTCTCCGGGGCGTCGGCCGCTGCATCTTCTGCCCCCACGTCCTCGGCCACGGGATCCGGGTCCGTGTCCGTCGAAGCGCCCTCACCACAACCGGCGAGCGCGATGCCGAGCAGCGCGGCGAGAGCAAGGATTCGCAGCGGCGAACGGCGGCGTGGACGATGCGTGCGGGTTCTGGACATTGAAAGCCCTCTCATCATGGATGTGTCTGGCCGTCGAGGCACGAGGTTTGCGTCGTCGTACGCTCACGTGCCTGGGTAGGTTTCTGCACTCCGCGGTGAGTAGAGTAATAGGAACCGTTCCCAAAAAGCCAACTAGAATGAGGCTCACCGTGCGTCCAGCGCCCAAGAACAATCAGCCAGCGAGCGCGCCAGACCTCGATGCTGCCGTGAGCATCCAGCAGCTCACGGTCTCCTACGGCGCTGTCGAGGCCGTTCGCGACGTTTCCCTCGATCTGGCACCGGCCAGCATCGTGACGATCATCGGTCCGAACGGGTCCGGCAAGTCGACGCTGCTGTCCAGTATCTCCGGTCTCGTGGCTCCGTCATCCGGCCGCGTGCTCGTGCACGGTCACACGCCTCACCGCGGCCGCCGTCGCGTCGCGCACGTCCTTCAGGCGACCATTGCCAACGATGCCCTCCCGCTTACCGTGCTCGAGACCGTGCGGATGGGGTGCTACGCCCACAGTGGCGTGCTGCGGCGCTTGACCGCACAGGACCGAACGGCCGTCGCCGATGCCATCGAGCAGATGCGTCTGGGCGACCTCACGTCGCGCCAACTCCACGAACTCTCCGGCGGGCAACGGCAGCGCACGTTCGTCGCCCAGGGACTCGCGCAACAGGCTGACGTCCTCCTGCTGGACGAACCCATCACCGGACTCGACCTCATCGCGCAGGAGACCATCACCACGGTCATGGCCACGGAGCGCGCCAAAGGCCGGACGGTCGTGCTGACCACCCACGATGTCGGCACGGCCCGATTGGCCGATCAGGTCGTCCTGATCGCCACCAACCTGGTCGCGGCGGGACCACCTAGCGAGGTGCTCACCGCGGAGCACCTCGCCACGGCCTACGGCGGCCACCTGCACGTCCTCGATGACGGCAGCGTTGTCCTCGATGACCCGAACCAGCACCGCCACAACTGACCGAGGTCCACGGCGTCGACAGCTCAGGCGGACGCGCGGAGGTCCACCACGAGGGGAGCGTGGTCGGAGGGTTTGATGCCATCTTCGTTCGTGCGGCGGAAGCTCGTGTCAACGGTGCAGTCGGTGACGTCGAGGTGGTGGCTGATCAGGGCGTAGTCGATCCGCATGCCCATCCCCCGGCGGAACGCGCCCATCCGGTAGTCCCACCAGGTGAACCCCTGACCCTCGGGATCGACATGGCGGAAGGCATCCGTCAGCCCCACCGTGAGCAGACCGGCGAGCCGTTCGCGTTCCGCCGGGGTGACGTGTGTCGCATCCACGAACGCGGCGATGTCCCACACGTCGCGATCCTCGAGCGCGACATTGACGTCGCCAGCGAACACGGCGGGACCGGCTGCCACCAAGGTCTCCAGGCGTCGCTTCGCCGCATCCAGGAACGAGAGCTTCGACGCGAACATCGGATGGAGCGGCTCGCGGCCGTTCGGCACGTACACGCTGACGGCTCGCACGCCGTCGATCGTGGCCTCCACCCACCGGGCTTCGGCGGGATCGGGCTCGCTCGGCAGCCCCACATGCACATCGCTCACGACCGCGTTGTCCGGGACCAGCAGCGCGACCCCGTTCCAACGACCCTCGGAGTGCTCCACCGCGCGGTAGCCGACCGCCGCGAGGTCCTCGTGAGGGAAGGTCTCGGCCGCCACCTTGGTTTCCTGCACACAGACGATGTCCGGAGCATGGTGCTCCAGCAGGGCCAGCACCCGCGGGAGGCGGGCGCGGATCGAATTGACGTTCCAGCTGATGAGTCGCATGGGCCCGGACCCTATCCCCGGCCCGCGCCGACTACCGTCCGCAACCTCCGGCAACCACCGGACCGCGGCCCCGATCCGCCTGCGACACCGACGCCAGCTCAACGGACGAGGATCCCTGTGGCCAACACGTCGACATCGAGTCGACCGGTCTGGTTGACGGCGCCGGTTCTGACGGTGTCGGTGTTGTCCGTGGCCGCCGGGATCGGCCAGTTCGCGGTCACCACGGTGATCGGGGACGTCGCGGCGGCCTTCGGGGAACCGTCGAGCGGTGACGCGGCGCTCGCGCAGATCGGCCTGCCCGTGACGACGGTGGGCATCGCGCTGGCCGTGGTTCGACTGGCGTCGCTCGGCAGTCTGCCGGCGGCTGCGCTGGCCGACCGGTTCGGGCGTCGCTCGGTGCTGCTGGTGGTCGCCACGGCCGGTCTCGCGCTGAGCTCGCTCGCAGCGTTCGCGCCCGGGTTCTGGTGGTACGTGGCCCTGGTGGCGATGGCGCGTCCCGCGCTGTCCACCGTCAACGCCCTGGCGGGGGTGGTCGCGGCCGAGGAGTCACGGTCGCGGGGACGGTCCGCCGCCCTCGCGCTCATCGCCGCGGCGTACGGACTCGGAGCCGGCGTCGTGTCGGTCGGGCGTGGGTTGCTCCCGGGCGATCCGTCGTTCCGGGTCGTCATGGCCTTCTCGCTCGTGCCACTCCTGCTGCTGCCGCTACTCGCGCGAAAGATCCGGGAGCCGAAGATCGCCCGGAGCGGGGCGCCGGCGATCGGGCTCCCTGGCCGGATACCCAACCGATACGTGGGACGGGTCCTGCTGCTGGCCATCCTGACGGGCACGATCGCGTTGGCGACGGGCCCCGGTTTCACCTTTCTGTTCGTCTACGGCGAGCAGGTCCTGGGTGCCTCGCCATTGCTGTTGTCCACGCTGGTTCTGGGAGCCGGCCCGGCGGGTCTGACGGGGATCCTCGTCGGTCGGTGGGGGGCGGACCGCTTCGGTCGGACCGTGACCGCGGGCCTCTCGATGGCTGCGACGGGCGCGTCCGTCGCCCTGGCCTACTCCGGCGGACAGCCCGCGCTCATCGTCGGGTACCTGTTCGCCCTCGCCACGAGCAGTGCCTTTGCCCCGCCGACCGGCGCCCTCGTCGCCGAACTGGTCCCCACCCGCATCCGCGCGACCGTGGCCGGATGGGAGACGGTCGCCGGCGTCCTCGGCGCGGTGACGGGTCTCCTGTCGTTCGGGTGGCTTGCGGACCTGACCGGCGGCTTCGTCGCCGCGTCGTTCACCATCGGCATCGTGGTCGCCATCGTGGCGGTCGGGTTCTGGTGGCTCCCCGAAACGCTCGGCGTCGAACTCGAGGACCTCGAGGATCACGACGAGGCCTGAGCGCGGCGACGGCACACCCGCCCTACCTACCCTCTCTTGGGGGCAGAGAACAGGTCGCGGACGGTCTGAGCGACCCAGGCGACCAGATCTTCGGGTGTGGGCCGCGGCAGAGGGATGAGCAGGACCTGCTGGTCGCGCTTCACCACCGCCTTCGGGAATCGGCGCTCGACCCGCACCAGTTGCGAATCCTTCAGGTCGACCGGCGCGATGCGCAATTGATCACGTGGTGTCAGCGTCACCTCGGTGACGCCCCAGCGGCGGAGGGCCGCCTTCAGCGCCGCAATCGTCACGAGGCGCTCCGCCGGATCGGGGAGCGGGCCGAAGCGGTCGGTGAGTTCGGCCCGGACGTCCTTGATGCCGCCCGCATCGCGTACCGCCGAGATCCGTTTGTACAGCTCCAGCCGCTGCGTCGAATCCTCGATGTAGTCGTGTGGCAAGTGCGCGTCGACCGGCAACTCGAGCTTGATATCGATCTGTTCCTCCGCGGGCTGACCGGTCAGCTCCGCGACCTCCTCCTTGAGCAGTTGCGAGTACATGTCGAAGCCGACGGCGGCGACGTGGCCGGACTGTTCGGCACCGACGACGTTGCCGGCGCCACGGATCTCGAGGTCCCGCATGGCGATCGCCAGCCCGGAGCCCAACCGGGTGTGCTCCGCGATGGTCTTGAGCCGCTCGTAGGCGGGTTCGGTGATGGATGCACCCTCCGGAAAGAGGAAGTAGGCATAGCCGCGTTCGGCGGATCGGCCCACGCGACCTCGAAGCTGATGCAGTTGTCCCAGCCCCAACAGATCCGCACGTTCGATGATCAGCGTGTTGGCGTTGGCGATGTCCAGGCCGGATTCGATGATGGTCGTGCAGACCAGGACGTTGCAATCGCCTTCCCAGAACCGGACCATGATTCGTTCGAGTTGGCGCTCGTCCATCTGTCCGTGGGCGATCTCCACCTTGGCGTTCGGGACCATCTCGGCGATGGCGGCAGCGGCACGGTGGATCGAGCTGACCTGGTTGTGGACGTAGAAGACCTGCCCGTCGCGCAGCAGTTCGCGACGGATCGCCAACGCGACCTGCGCTTCGTCGTAGGGCTGCACGGCGGTCATGACCGGTTGGCGATCCTCCGGCGGCGTCTCGATCACCGACAGGTCCCGGATGCCGGACACCGCCATCTCCAGGGTCCGCGGGATCGGCGTGGCGGACATCGACAGCACGTCCACCGACGTCCGCAGTTCCTTGAGCCGTTCCTTCTGCGAAACTCCGAACCGCTGCTCCTCGTCGACGATGACGAGCCCGAGCTGCTTCCACTCGACGCTCTTCGCCAGCAGCGCATGCGTGCCGATCACGATGTCCACGGTCCCGGCGGCGAGACCCGCGAGGGTCCGGCGGCGATCCCTGTCGGTGACGAACCGGGACAGCTCCTCGACGACGACCGGGAAGCCGGAGAACCGCTCCCGGACGGTCTCGAGGTGCTGCTGCGCGAGGATCGTGGTGGGAACCAGCACAGCGACCTGGTAACCGTCGAAGACCGCCTTGCCGGCGGCGCGGATCGCGACCTCGGTCTTACCGAACCCGACATCGCCCGCTAGGAGCCGGTCCATCGGCAGCGGCGCCTCCATGTCCTGTTTGATCTCGTCGGAGACGGTCAGCTGGTCGGTGGTCTCCACGTGCGCGAAGGCATCCTCGAGCTCCAGCTGCATCGCGCCGTCGGGGCTGAAGGCCGTGCCCTGCGCATGCATCCGCGCCGTGTACAGCCGGATCAGGTCGGCCGCGATGTCCCGGACGGCCTTCCGAACGCGGTTCTTCGCGCGCTCCCACTGGGCACCGCCGAGGTTCATGACCGACGGCGTCTCACCGCCCTGATACCGGGCGAGGGCATCCACCTGATCGGACGGGACGTACAGGGTGTCGCCGTCCGCATACTCCAGGAGCACGTAGTCGCGCTTGGCGGTCCGCCCGTCCATCCCCGGGAACTCGCGGGTCACCATGCCGCGGTAGCGCCCGACACCGTGGGTGTGGTGGACGACCGCGTCGCCCTGTTCCAACTGCAGCACCGCGTCGGCGGCCGTGGTGCGCGTCCCGATGCGGCGACTCGCGCGGCGGCGGCGTGGACCGAACACGTCCCACGTCCCGAACACGGCGATCTGCAGCTCCTCGGCGAAGAAGCCCGTGCGCAGCTGGCTCACGGCGATCTCGACCCGCGATCCTGGTGGGTCCGCGGCCAGGTGTCCCGACACCGTCGCCGGGACGCCCTGCTCCGCCAGGACGTCGGCGATCCGGCGCGCGGGTCCGTCCGCATCGACCGACACGACGACCCGGTTCCCGTCGCGTAACAGCCCCTGTAGCCGCTCGGACAGCGTCACGATGTCGCCGCGGAACGACGCCCACGGTTGACCCTGCAGGCTGGCTCCCGACGTCGCCCCCAAAGCGAACGGTCCGATCCGCCACACGGCATCGGGACCGCGTTCCAGCAGCTGGCCGGGACGGGCGAACCCATCCATCCCGACCGCAGGATCGGTGCCAACCACCCGGTCCGCCACCGGCTCGGTCGTGCCCGGCGTGACGCCCACGCTGGCAGCGGTCTCCCAGGCCGTGTCAGCCAACACCTGGGCCTCCTCGCGGAGCTTGGTGGCGCGGTCCTCCAGCAGCAGCGGGTCGACCAGTGCGAGCCCGGAACCCGGGGGCAGGAAATCGACCAGGAGAGCGGGTTCCGGCGTCAGCAGTGTGACCAGCGACTCCGCACCCTCGAAGCCCTGGCCCTCGGCCAGCTGATCGAGTTCACCGGTCAACTGCGGCCATCGGCTGATCGCTTCCCGCGCCCGCTCCTTCAACACCTCGTCCAGAACCAGTTCCCGTGCGGCGTCGATCACGACGTCCGTGATCTTCTCCGTCGAACGCTGATCGCCGACCGAGAACGAACGCAGGGAATCGACGTCATCACCCCAGAATTCAATCCGCACGGCGTGGTCACCGGCCGTCGGGAAGACATCGACGATCCCGCCACGGACGGCGAACTCCCCACGGGCGTCGACCTGCGGAGTCCGGCTGTAGCCGAGGGCGGCCAATCCGTCGATCAGCGCATCGAACCCGACCCATTCCCCGTCGACGACGATGGGACGCTGTTGGCCGAGCCGGGGATCCATGGGCTGGAGAGCCGCGCGGACGGGGGCAACGATGGCCACCAACGGCTCCGTGTGCTCTGCGGGGTGTTGCAGGCGATCCAGGATCGCCAGTCGACGACCGACCGTCCGGGGCTGGGGGGAAAGCCGTTCGTGGGGCAAGGTCTCCCACGCCGGGAACATCCCCACGCGCGACTCGCCGAGGTAGGCGGACAAGCCGTCAGCCACGGCCTCGGCATCCGACGTCCGCGGGACCAGCACGAGCAGCGGTGTGGCCCGTTCGGCGAGCAGGCTCAGCAGGTAGGGACGGACCGACGACGATGCCACGACGTCCCCCGGCAGCGGGCCCGCGTCCCACACGTCGCGACCACGACGCAGCGTGGCGGCCAGAGCCCCCGCGGAGAGCCCGGAATCAAGGACGTCATCCACCGACTGCGGCGGGGTGGACCGGCCGGATCCCGTTGCTGGACGGGCCACGCTCACCGCGGCTTCGGGCGCTTGCGGTTGGCGGCAGCCAGCGGATCGATGCCCTGCGGAACCGGGGCACCCTTGTCGAGCGGCTTCAACCGACGCTCGAGCTTGGGAACCTCATCCTTCTTCAGCTCCCGTGGCAGCTTGGTAACGGTGGCCTGCAACTTGTTGAGCGCGACCTGCCCATCGTTGTCCCCCACCACGATCGAGGTGATGGTCGTGTCGCCGACGACCCGCTTCAGACGTTTGCGTTCCTTGGCGAGGAGTCCCTTGACGCGCTGGCCCGATCCCTCTCCGACGAGCACGACACCGCAGCGTCCGACGACGCGGTGGACCATGTCCTGCTTGGCGTTCACGGCGACGGCGGGGGTCACGAAATACTGCCCACGCATGATGTTGAGGACGGCAGCAGCCGCGCCAGGCTGCCCGTCGATCGCCTCGTACTGCGCCTTCTGCACGCGGCGGTTGAACATGACCAGCGCACCGAGAACCGCAAAGAGCAGCCCGAAGACCGGCATCGCCCAGATGCCGATGAGGAAGCCGAGGCCGACCCCGAGCAGCAGCCCGCCGGTCCCGGCAAGCAGGATGAGGACGACAGCCTTGTCGTCGATTTCCCGCAGCTGCGACCACGCAGCGCGAAGTTGGCGGATCCGTTCCTTCACTGGTCGGTCCCTTCGTCACGAACATCGATGGTCGCACACTGGCACGTCAGCCGGTCGCGTGGAACCGGTTCTGGGTGGGCTCCAGGCCCTCGGTCACCAAGGAAATCACGGCCTGACCGACATTCGCCAGGGTGTCATCGATCACCTCGCGATCGGCTGGAGAGAACTTCCGAAGGACGAAGTCTCGGCCCGGCATCCTCCCGGGCGGCCGACCGATTCCAATACGGATCCGAAGATAGTCCCGGGTGCCGAGCGCACGATCCACGTCCTTGAGTCCGTTGTGGCCAGCGTGCCCTCCGCCCCGCTTGATCTTGATCGCTC
>JBDNIX010000413.1:0-10760 GCA_041688045.1 Nitriliruptoraceae bacterium | reverse complement strand
CATCTGCTGCTCCATCTGTCTGTGGCGGGGTGAGTGAGTGTGCACTGTGGCGCCGCCCGCGGCCGTCGGCGCCATCGACCCCCACCATATGGCCACCTGCCCGAGCCTGGTGGCGTGGACAGCCGATGTTGGCGTTCTTGCGCGCAGATACGGACCAGGCTGATCAGGCCAGCGGGTCGGCTGCGTCGTCGGGTAGGGGCGTCGCCCAGGTACGCATGAGGCCGGCCATCATGTCGTAGAAGCCCACGACCGTGACGGTTTCCGTCACACCGGAGGCGCCGTAGGCCGCCTGGACGCGGTCCAGGAGTTCCTCCGCGGGTTCATCGTGGCGCAGGGTCGTCAACGCGAGTTCCACCACGGCGGCATCGCCGTCGGACAGCCCGTCCGGGATCCTCCCGTGCCGTGCTGCAGCCAGGTGATCGTCGGTCAGGCCCGCCGCCTGCCCGATCGGCGCGTGCGCGTACCACTCGTACGAGGCGTGGCGTTGCGCAGAAACCACCAGGACCAAGAGTTCGAACAACCACTTCGGCAGGGTCCCGTCGAACCGCAGGCCCGCACCCATCGACTGCAGCGCCATGCCCACGGCTGGATGCGTGAGCATGGCGTTGAACGGCCCATGCAGTCGGCCATCGTCGTCGGTCAACGGCGTCGGCCGGGCAACCTTGCCGCGCACGCCGCCCACAACGGCGTCATAGAACGCCCGTTGGTCCTCGTCGAGTTTCTCCGGCGTCGGCCAGGGCAGACGTCCGTGTTGCACTTCGCGCTCCTCGGTCGGCGGTCCGCTGGGGCCCGTCACGCCGACGGAGCCCGGTCTTGGGCGGAGTCTAAGCCGACCGACCCCGACCCCTGCGATGCCCCCGTCGCCGCCCCGTCGGCAGCTCGTCGGCAGCTCCGGGTGCTGACACGTGCAGATGTGCACCCCTCGCCACCCGGAGCAACGCTCAGCACCCAGGGCACGGCTCAGCGGCCGGTCTCGCGGGGTTCGCGCCAGGGGTCGAGCCAGGTGAGGCCGGCTGGTGTGTCGGCGCGGGGGTCGTACTCCAGGCCGATCACGCCGTCGTAGCCGTCCTGCACCAACGCGTCCACGAAGTCCGGCACGGCACGGGAGCCCGGGGCGGGTTCGTGCCGGCCGTCGATGTCGGCGACCTGTACGTAGGCCACCAGGTCACGGAAACGCCGGTACTCCTCGATCGGGTCCAGTCCGACCATGCCCACGTGGTACTGGTCGAACTGCAGGCGAACCGCCGGATGGTCGAGCGCCCGCACGATTGCCACGGCGTCCTCCAGGGACGGCACGCCGAACCCGGGCACGTCGATGTCGTTGATGAATTCGACGTGCACGCTCACGCCTGCTTCCTGGCACGCATCGGCGATCTCGCGCAGGTTGGTGATGGCGGTCGCCACCGACGTCTCCCCGCGGTCCGATGCCGGCGGCGTGCCTCCGACCGCGTGCAGCTGCGTGACCCCCCAGCGCTTCGCCAGCTGCAGGTCCTGTTCGACGTTTCGGAGAAAGTCGTCCTCGCGCCCCGGGATCGTCAGGAGCCCCCGGTCCCCGGCCGCCATGTCACCAAGGCCGATGTTGAACAGCGATATGGCGATCCCGGAGGCCTCCAGCGCCTGGTCCACAACGTCGGTGTGGTCGTGCGGGTAGAGGTACTCGACGGCCTCGAAACCGTGCTGTGCGGCCACCTCGAACCGGCGGACCACCGGCTCATCCGCCCACATCCGGTTCAGATTGGCTGCGAACTGCATGGTCATCGCCTGATCTCACTCCGAAGGCCGACCCTCGGCCGCTGCACCGGGGACTCTAGGCTCTTCGGACAACCCGATGAAGGCAGACGCCATGACCGGCCGCATCTTCCGCACCGCCGACCTCGAACGTCGGGAACGCGGCAACGGCATCCGCAGCCTCCCGCTCGCCAGCCGTGACACCGGCGCCGAACAGGTCCTCACCGGCATGACCGAGATCCCCGTCGGCGGGATCATCCCCCTGCACACCCACAGCAGCGAGGAATTCATCCTCGTCCTCCGGGGCGACGCCATCGTCCGGGTCGACGGCCGCGAGGAGCCCGTCACGGCCATGGACGCCACCCTCATCCCGCCCGATGTCGAGCACCAGTTCGTCAACGTCGGCGAAGAGCCTCTCCACATCCTGTGGGTCTACGGCGATCCCGACACCACCCGCACGCTGGTCGAGTCCGGCGTGACCCTCGGCCACCTCGACCCATACCCGACGCCCGACGAGTAGCCGACCCGATGGCCAGTAGGGTGACCGGGTGAGCGATCAGCAGCTGTTCGGCGACGGCGACTCCGGGTCAGACCCGGCGTCCGTGGCATCCGTCGGCGCGGAAACGGCCGCCGGCGACCACGCCCGCAACGGCGATCACGCACGCGCCGGCGATCACGCCCGCCCCGGCGCCGTGCCCACCAGCATGCCGCTGGCGGCCAGGCTCCGTCCCCGCAACCTCGACGAATACGTCGGCCAACTGGACGCGCTCGGTCCCGGCACACCGCTGCGATCCATGCTGGACCAGGGGGAACTGCGCTCGCTGCTGCTGTGGGGCCCGCCCGGCGTCGGCAAGACGTCGCTGGCCACCGTCATCGCCGCTCACGTCGACGCCGCGTGGACCGAAATCTCGGCGGTCACCGCCGGGGTCAAGGACGTCCGCAGGATCATCGAGGAAGGCCGCAGCCGCCAGCAGATCCGCGACCGGCGCACCGTGTTGTTCGTCGACGAGATCCACCGTTTCTCCAAGAGCCAGCAGGACGCCCTGCTACCCGGCGTCGAAGCGGGCTGGGTGACGCTCATCGGCGCCACCACGGAAAACCCGTTCTTCGAGCTCAACGCGCCGCTGTTGTCCCGCTGCCAGCTCATCCGCCTGCAGGTGCTGACCCACGACGACGTGCGCGCCCTGATCGACCGGGCGGCCAACGACCCGGTCCGGGGCTTCGGTGGCCGGATCACCCTGGACGACGATGCGGTCGAGCATCTGCTGCACGTCGGCGACGGCGATGCCCGTGCCTCGCTCAGTGCGCTGGAGGTCGCCGCCGCCGCAGCCGGCGTGACCGCAGCGGGCCCGGACGGCCCGGACGCTCACATCACCCTGGACGACGTTGCCTCGGCGATGCAGCGCTTCCGGTACGACAAGTCCGCCGACGGGCACTACGACCAGGTCTCGGCGTTCATCAAGTCGCTGCGCGGGTCGGACCCGGACGCGGCCGTCTACTGGCTGCTGCGGATGCTGGAGTCGGGGGAGGACCCGCGGTTCCTGGTGCGCCGGATGGTGATCTTCGCGTCGGAGGATGTCGGGCTCGCGGACCGGCAGGCGCTGCCGACAGCGTTGGCGGCCTTCGATGCGCTGGACAAGGTCGGGCTGCCGGAAGCGCGCTACGCCCTGACGCATGCGGCGATCGCGCTGGCCGTCGCTCCCAAATCCAACAGTGTCACCCGCGCGATCGGTGCCGGGTTGGAGGCGGTGCGCAAGCACGGCAACCTCGATGTCCCTGCGCATCTGAGGGACAGCCACTACCGCGGCGCGGCGGACATCGGACATGGCGCCGGCTACGACTATCCTCACGACCACCCCGGTGGCTTCGTGGCGGATCAGCACTACCTTCCCGATGCGCTTCGCGGCAGCCGGATCTACGAACCCAGCCGCCACGGGCACGAAGGCGCGGTGTCGGACCGTGTCGCTGACCTGCGCAAACAGGTCACCGACGCCACCCGAACCACACGCAAAGACCGCAAGGGATCCACCGTCAGCGACCAAAAGGATGGCAGCCCGTGACCGTCAGAGATTGGGCGGTACTGACCGCAGCCCTGTTCTGGGGCGTGCTCGTCGTCGTGCTGAGCGTGTTCGTGACGCGGGCGATGAAGGTGTTGGACGAAACGGTGCGCACCATCAAGGGCGTGACCGAGGAAACCGTGCCGATCCTGCGTGGCGTGACCGAGACCGTCGCCGGGGTCAACGTCGAACTCGCGCGGGTCGACACCATCGTCGCCGGCGTGCAGTCGATCACCGCGACCACCGACCAGCTGGTCGGCGTCGTGCACGCCACGGTCTCCAACCCGCTGATCAAGGCGGCGGCGTTCAGCGCCGGGGCAGTGCGCACGGCGCGCAAGATGCGATCGGACGGGACGTGAAGCGCTCGTTCTCGATCGCCCTGGGGCTGGGCGCAGGCCTGCTGATCGGCGCCTACGTGGTCAAGCGCCTGGACGACGCGCAGAAGGCGGTCGCCCCCGCGCACCTGGCCGGACAGGCGGGCCGGGCGGCCGGAACACTTGTCGAGCGGTATCAGGAGGCCCGCCTGGAAGGCCGGAGCGCCGCCGCCGAACGCGAAGCCGAACTGCGCAACCGGTTCGATGTCCCGAGCGTGCGCCGAGCCCTCGACAGCTGACCGCCCGTCAGCACCGGCTCGCCGGATGCGGCATCCTCGGGGGTCGCAGCGCACGACCACGGTGCCGGCGATACCCGTGCTCCGCCCAGACACGCTGACTTCGCACGCACCCCACTCCCGCACGCACCCACTCCCGCACGTACCCCGCCCTTCTCCCGAGGACCGACGTGGATTCCCTGACGATCCGAGAGACGTTCCTCTCCTTCTACGAGGAACGTGGTCACCGGCGCTACAGCTCGGCGCCGCTGATCCCGAATGACCCCACCCTGCTGTTGACCATCGCCGGGATGGTGCCGTTCAAGCCCTACTTCCTCGGGGACGCCAAGCCACCACACCCGCGCGCCACCAGCTTCCAGAAGTGCGTGCGCACCAACGACATCGAAAACGTCGGCCGCACCACCCGCCACCTGTCGATGTTCGAGATGCTCGGCAACTTCTCGTTCGGTGACTACTTCAAGCGTGAGGCGATTCGGTACGCCTGGGAGCTGTCGATCGGGCCGATGGGACTGGACCCGGAGCGGATCTGGGCGACGATCCACGAATCGGACGACGAATCCGAAGCCATCTGGCTCGAGGAAACCGGTGTTCCCCCGGAGCGGATCCAACGGGTGGGCGCGCCGGAGGGCTCGACGCGGCTGGATGACTCGGACAACTTCTGGTCGCTGGGCGGGCCCGGACCGTGCGGCCCCTGCAGCGAACTGCACTACGACCGCGGCCCGGACTGGGGCGAAGCCGGCGGTCCGGAAACCAACGGCGAGCGCTACCTCGAGTACTACAACCTCGTGTTCATGCAATACGAACAGGACGACGACGGCAACGTCGTCGGCGACCTGCCCGCCCAGAGCGTCGACACGGGCCTCGGACTCGAGCGCATGGCGCTGCTCAAGCAGGGCGTCAGCGACGTGTTCGCCACCGATCTGTTCGTCCCGCTGATCGAACGCGCCAGCGAACTCACGGGCAAGACCTATGGCGCCGACGCCGAAGCCGACGTCAGCCTGCGCGTGCTGGCGGAACATGCGCGAACCTCAGCGTTCCTGATCGCCGACGGGGTCCTGCCCTCCAAGGAGGGCCGGGGCTACGTGCTGCGTCGCCTGCTGCGTCGCGCCATCCGTCACGGCCAACTGCTCGGCCTCAAGGTCGGCGACGGGGATCAGGTCATCCTGCCGATGATCGAAGCGGTCATCGCCAGCAACCGGGCCTCCTACCCGGACCTGGAACGGCAACGCCAATTGATCACCCGCGTGGCCGGCGCCGAGGAAGCGGACTTTGGCCAGCGGCTGCGCGACGGCCTCGACCGGCTCGAACAGGTCATCGAGACCCTGGACAACGACGCGGAAGGCACAGCCGACGCCAAAGGCACCAACGTCGCCCCCCGCCAATTCCCCGGCGACGCCGCGTTCGAACTGCACGACACCTTCGGGTTCCCCATCGAGCTCACCGCGGAGATCGCCGAGGACGCCGGGCTGCCGCTCGACCGCGACGCGTTCGACGAACTCATGGAAGCGCAGCGCCGACGCGCCCGTGCCGGCGCCAAGAAGGGCGGCGGCGGAGTCCCGGTGGAGACCTACCGCGTAGCCGCCGGCCTGGTCGGCGCGACCGACTTCGTCGGCTATGACGGTTTGGTTGCCGAAGCGGAGCTCGGCGCCATCATCACCCCCGACGGGCTGTTGCAGGCCGCCGGTGAGGGCGACGAGGTGGAGATCGTGCTGCCTCGCACGCCCTTCTACGCCGAAGGTGGGGGACAGGTCGGCGATGCCGGCATCCTCACGACCCCGACCGGGCGCCTGGAGGTCATCGACACCCAGGAGGCGATCGAGGGCCTGACCGTGCACCGTGCACGCGTCGTCGCCGGCGAGGTCAGCCAGGGCCAGACCGTCGAGGCCACCGTCCACGCCGACCGCCGGATCGCGACCGCCCGCAGCCACTCGGCGACCCACGTCCTGCACGCGCAGATCAAGGAAGCGATCGGCGACCACGCCCAGCAGGCCGGCTCGCTGGTCCAGCCGGGCCGGCTGCGGTTCGACTTCCCCCACTTCGAATCGCTGTCCGACGAACGCGTCAAGGAGATCGAGGATTCGATCAACGACCGCGTCCTGCGCGACCCGCACGTGCACACCGACATCATGAGCATCGACGAGGCCAAGGCCGCCGGCGCGGTCGCCAACTTCGGTGACAAGTACGGCCAGGTCGTCCGGGTAGTGACCATCGGCGACTTCTCCAAGGAGCTGTGCGGTGGCACGCACGTGCCGACGGGCGCCACCATCGGCACGATCACGATCGTGCGCGAGGAGTCGATCGGGTCCAACACCCGCCGGATCGAAGCGCTCACCGGCCACGACGCACTCAAGTTCTTGAGCCGCGAACGCCTGGTGGCCGAGGAGGTCTCCCGCCTGCTCGATGCACCCACCGACCAGGCCGCCGCCCGGGTCAAGGCCCTGATGGAACGCCTCAGAGCCGCAGAGAAGGAACTGGCCAAGGCGCGCGGCGCCGGGCTGTCACAGCAGGCCAAGCAGCTGGCCGACGAGGCCGTACGTGAGGACGGGCTGGCCATCGTGGTCGCCCGCGTCGACGGCCTGGCGATGGACGACCTCCGCAGCCTGGCCGGCGAGGTCCGCGGCCACCTCGACTCCAAGGGGGTCGTGGTGATCGGCTCCGCCACGGACGACGGCAAGGCGCAACTGGTCGCGGCGCTCACCAAGGACCTGGCCGACGCCGGAGTGGAGGCGCGCCCGATCCTGCATCCCGCGGCGCAGGTCGTCGGCGGCGGCGCCGGCGGAAAGGGCGACCTGGCGCAGGCCGGGGGCAAACAGGGCGACAAGCTCGATGAGGCCCTGCAGGTCGCGGCGACCGAAGCACGCACCGCGGCGGGTGGCTCGTGATGGCGGATCTGGGCGACGACCTGCCGACCGAGGGACGTCTGATGTGCATCGACCTGGGCGAGGTCCGGGTCGGGATCGCCGTGTCCGACCCCGGCCAGGTGGTCGCGTCACCGGCCGAGACGCTGCACGTCCCGCGCAACCGTGACGCGCCGCTGGTCGACGCGCTGGTCAACGCCGTGATCCGGCACGAGGCCAGCGGCGTGGTCGTCGGCTACCCGAAGTCGCTCGAGGGTCGGGAAGGGGCGGCTGCGCGCCGTGCCCGCGACATCGCCGACCGCCTCCGTGAACGCGTGCAGTTGCCGGTCCTGCTGGCGGACGAGCGCCTCACGACCGTCGAGGCTGAACGGGTCATGGTGGGCGCGGACGTGTCCCGCGCCGATCGCAAGGAAGCGGTGGACCGGGTCGCGGCCAGCGTGATCCTGCAGTCTGTGCTCGAATTGCAGCGTCGTCGCCGCACCGGGCCACCGGCCGAATAGGTCGCCGGCACGGCAGCGTGGCGATGGAGGTTGGTTCGGTGGGGAAGAGGTCCTGGTGCGTCTGAGTCGCGGGTCGAAGTGGTTCCTGGCGTTCTTCATGCTGTTCGTCGCGGCCGGCGCGGCCGGTGTGTACTGGCTGGACAGCAGCTTCTTCGGGGACGACTTCGAAGCCGGCGTTCCCGTCGACTACGAGGTCGGCCGCGGTCAGACGGTGCGCAGCGTCGGGGACGACCTGGCCGTCCTCAACGTCATCCGCAGTTCCGTGCGCTTTCGCCTCACCGCCGACGAGGAGGGCCTGGCGACCGGCCTGCAGCCCGGGCTCTTCGAGTTCGAAACCGGCATGGAGATCGAGGAAGCCATCGAGGTCCTGGCCGCCGGCCCGTTGACCCCGCCGCAGATCCGATTCACCGTGCAGGAGGGCCTGACGGTCGAACAGGCACTGGTGCGGCTGGCCGAGCAGTTCCCCGACTACACCGAAGCCGATTTCCGCCAGGTCCTCGACGATCGGCTCGAAGCCGGCCAGAACGCACCCGGCACCCTGCAGGTCCCGGCCTGGATCCCCGAACCGGCCGAGCTCCCCGGTGAGGGCAACGACCCGGCCATCGAACCGTTCGAAGGCCTGCTGTTCCCCGAGACCTACGACGTGGTCGACGACGCCTCGCCGCTGGCTGTCCTGCAGCGGATGGTCGACCAGCTCGGTCGCACCCTGGAAGCCATTCCCCAGGCGGTCGACGATCCCGGCCAGGCCACCCCGGAGGACGAAGCGGACCCCGACGCCGAAGGCGACCCGGAAACCGAAGACACGCCAGACGAAGCCGACACTTCCCTCGACCTGACCTTCTACGAACGCCTCGTTCTCGCCAGCCTCATCGAACGCGAAACGCGGGTCAACGAGGAACGTGACGTCATCGCCGGGGTCATCACCAACCGCCTCGAGCAGGGCATGCGCCTGCAGATCGACGCGACCGTCGTGTACGCGATGGGCGGCGGGGCGACCGACATCGTCCTGCTCGAGGACCTGGAGATCGACCACCCGCACAACACCTACCAGATCGACGGTCTGCCCCCGACGCCGATCGCCGGGGCGGGCGCCGCGTCGCTGCAGGCCGCGTTCGCTCCCGCCGACGTGACCTCGCTGTTCTACGTGCTGGCTCCCGAATGCGACGGCAGTCACGTGTTCGCCGACACCGCCGACGAGCACAACGTCAACGTGCAGGCCTTCCGCGACGCCGGGCGGTGTCAGCAGTGACCCGCGGCCCCGTCGGTAGCCCCTGGCCGGTCGCGACCACCCGACCGGTCGTGCTGCTGGGGTGGCCCGCCCGCTACTCGCTGTCCCCGGTGATCCACAACGCCGCGTTCGCCGAACAGGGACTGGATCTGGCCTACCTCGTCGCACCCGTCCGAGAAGGCGACATCGAGGTGGCAGTCCGCGGACTGGGCGCTATCGGAGCCGTCGGCGCGAACGTCACCGTGCCCCACAAGCGGACCGTGATGGACGTGTGCGACCACCTCACCGAGGAGGCCCGGCTCGTCGGCGCGGTCAACACCCTGGTGTGGACCACCGACGGTCTGCTGGGCGACAACACCGATGCGGTCGGCCTCCTGGACGCCGTGACCGCCGACATCATCGTGGAACGCGACGACCGGCTGGTGGTGCTCGGCACCGGGGGAGCGGCCCGGGCGGTCGCGGTCGCGGCGGGGCGCCTGGGTACCCACCTGACGGTGGTCGGCCGCAAGCGCGACGCTGCCGACGATGTGGCGGAGGTGGCCGTACAGGCCGGCGCCGCGGGCGCCGGCGCCGTCGACGTCGCCGACACCGCCGCCGTGACTGCCGCCATCCGCGACGCTCGGATCGTGCTGAACGCCACCCCGCTGGGCATGAACGGCGAGCGACTGGCCGAACCCTTCCACGCCCTGCGCCCCGACCAGGTCGCCTACGACCTCATCTACGACCCGCCGGAAACCCCGTTCCTGCGCTCTGCGCACGACGCAGGTGCCGTAGCCCACCACGGCATCGGGATGCTGGTGGCCCAGGCCGCCGCCAGCTACCGCCGCTGGACCGGCCAGGCCCCACCCCTGGGGGTCATGTCCGCCGCGGCCGTCCGCGCCGTCGCCGACCGCCACCACGACGCCTGACAACGACGGGCACGAAACGCACATCCTCATTTCGTACGTTGCATTTATGATGTCCGATGCCGACACTCATGGCGATGGAGGGGACATCCTGATGCGCACCACCCACGTGCACAGTCTCGACCCGGGCACCCTCAAGCCTGAGGTCCGTGAGGGTCTGCAGACCTTTTCGACGGGCAAGTCGGGCTTCGGCGATCTGCCCGACACGATTGTTGCGTATCTGTCGGACATCGTGCGCCGCCTCGAATGTGGCGAAACCGTCAACGTCGTGCAGGATGAGGACCTCAGCACCACTGAGGCTGCCAAGCTACTCGGCGTCTCTCGCCCGTTCCTCGTCAAACTGCTTGAGCGTGGACGAATCCCATTCCACCGTGTCGGCCACGACCGGCGCATCGCCGTCTCTGACCTTCTGGCGTACATCGACGAGCAGACGGCTGCCCGGTCCCGCGTTGCCGATGAGGTCGATGTTGCGCGCCGCGACGCCGACGCGCGGGTCCGTGAAGCTGCGGGCGTCGATGATGACGCGGCAAGGCTGCTCGGCTTGTGACGCCCCCGGCGTCGCGGGCGACCATCCGTTGCTTGCTCGAAGACCTGGCCACCTCGTGGCCGGCCGACGCTGTTGGTGTCGACCTCCGCGGGGGACGGCTGCCACCGCCCTCGATCTGGCTCAACGAGTTGCGTCATCCCCTGCTCGACCAAGCGCGGATCCAGTTCGACCTGCACGTCGACTACCCAACCGCACGCGTATCGGAGCTCGGCGATCGGGTGTGGCTGAAGGTCAAGGACGGTGACCGGTGGCGAGGCGTTGTGCACGTAATGGGTCGTCGTGCCGGTCAAATGTCAAGGTTGCTCATTTTGGTAGTTGTTGACATGT
>JBDNIX010000071.1:0-6960 GCA_041688045.1 Nitriliruptoraceae bacterium | reverse complement strand
CCGTCGAACGGGTCATGACGCAGCAGCCGCCGGATGCCGGGATCCCCCGTCAGGAGAGCGACGAGCAGCCGCCCGAACCATGGGCCGCCCGAACCATGGGTGGCTCGACGTCGGGACCGTGGCCATGGCGGCGAGCCACAACAGCCAGTCGAGCCGCAGGTGGTAGGGAACCACCTGCGGTGGTCGCCCCCGCGGATCGGTCGGCTCGGCGGGGAATTCGAACGCCTGCCAGATGCTCCCCGGAGCAGGGTCGGGATCGTCCGTCCCTTCGATCACGAGTTCGTACCGGCGGCGCGTGATCGTCCCGAATGCGCCATACGTCCCGACCAGGTGCACCCGATTGAACGTCACGTCCATCTGCTGATCGCGTTCGGCCACGCGAAGTTGCCGTTCAGCAGCGGCCGCCACTGATGGATCAGGGCGGTGACGGCCAGCAGATACACCCCGGCAACACAGCGCTGCCGGAGCTCACGTGCCAGGCGATGCCCATCGACGCCGAACGCTTCCATCGCCTCGACGGCACCACCGTCCGGCCGGTTACACGTCAGGACGACGGTACACCGCGCGGCGATCTGGCGTCAGGTCAGCGGCTCCAGCGGGGTGCGTGGCCACGGCCCCACGACGGCTTGTGCCGGTGGTGGTGCGGGCGCGGACGGGCCATCCCCCTCGACGTGTCGCGCCGCCGCCGCCTGGTCGTGCGCCGGATAGGTCCGCCAGCCGTGTCCGGTCATCTGGACGTGCGTTGCTGGCCCGGGCAGGTAGGCCATCGCCCTCCGCAGCATTAACCGCTCCGCGATCCGGACGTCACCGACGCGTCCGAGCCGGTAGGTCCCGGGCGGCGCGAAGCGTGCGGGGTTCCGGGTCCGGCCGACCTCGGCAGTGGTGTCCCGCCCGTCTGGTACCCGACCTTCAGTGCGGTCGAGCTGCGCCAGATCGTCCGGATGCAGGCCCAGCACCCACGTCGAGGTGACCGCGCCGGGGGACGGCACGAACGTCAGGGGCACGGCGCCATACCCGGTCCGACGCGCTTCGAAGGCCGCGACCCACCCACGGACCACGGCCGGCAGCAGGATCGCGCCTCGTGACGTGAGCTCCTTGTCCATCAGCCGCAGCGGCGAGGCGTTGGATCCGTATGCCACGGCGAAACGGGCGACGCCGGCCTGCAGCACGCGAATCGAGCCGGCCGCGACCGACGTCGGCGCGTCGACCACCAGCGGAGCGTCGGGGTGCCCGTCGAGTCGGAGCGGCACCACCTCGTCGCGGATGACCAGCACCGGTCCGTCCGGACGCTCGCCCGGGTACTGCGCCGGGTCGAACCGTGGCATGCTCACGTGGGAAGCTCGCCGTGATCCAGCAAGTGGTGGAAGGCCACCTCGCCGGCGATCGGGACACCGAGCGACTCCGCCTTGTCGCGCTTCGATCCGGGGCTGTCACCCGCGACCACCACGGAGGTCCTGCTCGACACACTGCCGGTGACCTTGGCGCCCCGCGCCTCCAGCGCCTCCTTGGCCTCGTCCCGGGTGAAGTCCTCCAGGGTCCCGGTGACGACCACGGTCCAACCGTCCAGCACGGTCGCATGATCAGGCGCGGCCTCGCCGACGTCGGGGGCCTGTGTGGTGATCCCGAGCTCGATCAGCTCAGCGACCAGCTGGGCGTTGCGGGGGGTCGTGAACCACGAATGGACGGCGGCGGCGATGGTCGGACCGATGCCGTCGATCTGTTCCAACGTCTCCGGGTCCGCGTCACGGATGGCCTGCAGGCTCGGCAGCGACCGGACGAGCAGCTTGGCGTAGGTGGGTCCCAGGTGGCGGATGTTGAGGGCAACCAGGATCCGATCGAGCGACTGCCGACGGCCCGCGTCGATCCCGGCCACCAGGTTGTCGACCCGTTTGGTCCCCCACTTCTCCAGGGCCAGCAGTTCGTCCCGGTGATCGTGCAGCCGGAAGACGTCCGCCAGATCACTGACCAGCCCTTCGGCGACCAGGAGCTCGACGGTCTGCTCCCCCAGCCCCTCGATGTCCAGAGCACCCCGACTGGCCAGGTGTGCCAGGGATTCGAGCAGCCGGTTCGGGCAGTCGACGTTCTCGCAGAAGTGGTGCGCCTCACCTTCGGGGCGAACCAGCGGTTGCCCACAGAACGGGCAGTCGGCCGGCATCGACCAGGGCTCGGCGTCGGCCGGGCGTTTGGAGAGCACGGGGCCGACGACTTCGGGGATGACGTCACCGGCGCGTCGCACCATGACGGCGTCACCGACGCGCACGTCCTTGGCGTGGACCTGGATCTCGTTGTGCAGCGTGGCGTAGGTGATGGTCGTGCCACTGACCAGCGCCGGATCCAGTCGCGCGAACGGTGTCGCTTTGCCCGTGCGACCGATGTTGACCTCGATGGCCTCCAGCGTCGTTGCCTGCTCGACCGGCGGCATCTTGTAGGCGATGGCCCAACGCGGAGCGCGGGCGGTGAAGCCGAGCTGCTCGCGCTGGGCCAGGTCGTCGACCTTGATGACGACCCCGTCGATCTCGTAGGTGACGTCGTGCCGAGCCGCAGTCCATCGCTGGATGAAGTCCCAGACCTCGTCGATGGTGGTCACGACCGCCGTTTCCGGATCGGTCGGGAGACCGGCGTCCCGCAGCCAGGCCAGCGCCTGACTGTGCCGGTCGAAGGCGATACCGGCGACCGTGCCGAGCCCGTGGCACCACACGGACAACGGCCGGTCGCGCGTGACTTCCGGGTCCTTCTGACGCAGCGCTCCGGAGGCGGCATTGCGCGGATTCATGAACGCTGCCTCGCCGCGCTCGATGCGGCCCTCGTTCATGGCTTCGAACGCTTCCAACGGGTAATAGACCTCCCCGCGGACCTCCAGCACCTCCGGTGGGTCGTCGACGTCCAGCCGAAACGGCACGTCGTCGATGGTCAGGACCTGTGCGGTCACGTTTTCGCCCGTGACGCCGTTGCCCCGGGTCGCGGCCGTCGCCAGCACGCCGCCGCGGTAGACCAGGTTGATGGCCACGCCGTCGATCTTGAGTTCGCACGTGAAGGCCGGTGCCGGCCCATGGCCGTTGCTGTTGGCGTCGGGGGCGTCGGGGTCGCCGGGGTCGCCGGGCGCTGCCGCCAGCCCGCGGATCACACGTTCGCCCCAGGCATCCAGCTCCTCGCGTGAGAACGCGTTGTTCAGGCTCAGCATCGGCTGGAGGTGCTCGAACGGAGGGAACGCGCCCGACGGTGCGGACCCGACCTGCTGGGTCGGCGAGGTCGAGCTCACCAGGGACGGATGTGCGGCCTCGATGGCCTCCAGTTCACGGAACAACGCGTCGTAGTCCGCGTCCGGCATCGGTGGGTCCGACAGCACGTCGTAGCGGTAGCGCGCATCGCGGAGGTTCCGGGCGAGTTGATCGTGCCGAGCACGGGCCTCACGCGCATCAGTCGGGATGTCGGCCACGGTCACTTTCGGATCTCGCGTCACGGACGGCGGCTGCAGACTACTCCCACGGCCGCGCACGTTGCCCCGCCCCGGTGGTTCCCGCATCCCGGCCGCCCCCCGCCCCGCACGTCCCCCGCCCCGCCCCGGACGTGGCAGCTTTTGGCGTCACCGTGTGACGCGAAAGGCTGCCACGTCGGGACACGCCGACAGACACACCGGCCAGGCTGCGCACCAGGCGCAGGTCATGCTCAGGCACCCGGGCTCATCATCACCGGAAGTCCGGCCGGACGGTCGGCGCGCGTGACCCGCCCACCACCGAGGCACACCTGATCGCTCGAGTCGTAGACGACCGCCGCCTGCCCGATCGCCAGTCCGTGGACGGCTTCGTCCAGCACAAGGCGGACGGCGCCGCCGGGTGCCTCATCGACACGTCCGGGGACGGTGCTGCCGTGCGCGCGAATCTGGATGCGCACGGGTCCGGTCGGGCGTTCGCCGGTGGTCCACGTGGGGGCGGACACCTCGGCCCAGGAGCACGCAAGGGCGGCACGAGGGCCGGTGCGGACCGTGGCCGATGAGGCGTCGATATCCACCACGAACCGTCGCTCCACGCGGCCGCCGGCGGTGGACGGCGAGCTGTCCAGCCCCAGCCCACGACGCTGCCCGACCGTGTAGCGCCAGATCCCGTTGTGCTCGCCCAGCACGGTTCCGTCAACGTCCACGATCGGGCCCGGCGACGACGGCAACCGGTCGGCCAGGTACCCCGCCGTGTCACCGTCCGGGATGAAACACACGTCGTAGGAGTCGGGCTTGTCCGCGACGCGCAGTCCGCGGTCGGCCGCGATCGCCCGGACCTCGTCCTTGTCCAACTCCCCCACAGGCAACAACGTCCGGTCCAGCTGCTGCGAGGTAGCCACGTACAACACGTACGACTGATCCTTCCGCGGGTCGGCGGCACGATGCAATCGCGTTCGCGGCCCCGGCCCAGTGACGGGCGCATCGTCGCGACGCAGGCGGGCATGGTGACCGGTGGCCAGCGCGTCGAACCCCAACGACACCGCCCGGTCGAGCAGCGCCGCGTACTTCACGCGCTCGTTGCAGGTGATGCAGGGATTGGGCGTGATCCCCGCCTGGTAGGCGTCGGCGAAAGGGGTCTGTACCTCGCGGTCGAACGCTTCCGACATGTCCCACACGTAGTACGGGATGCCCAGGACCTGAGCCGCGCGGCGGGCATCCTGGGCATCGTCCAACGTGCAGCAGCCGTGCCCGGGAACCTGGTCCTCCAACGGCGTGTCCGCGAGCTTGAGGTGTACGCCGGTCACGTCGTGGCCGGCATCGACCAGGAGCGCGGCCGCGGCCGCGCTGTCCACGCCGCCGGACATGGCGACCAACACGCGAGCCATCAGGCAACCACGTCGCGAGGAGCCATCATCGGGACGGATCCCGATGACGCCTGTTGCAGGCGCGGGACCACCTCGCTCAGCACCTCAATGGCACGGTCCACGTCCTGCGACGTGGAGGTCCATCCGAGCGACATGCGCAGCGGCGTCCCGGTGATCCCGACCGCTTCCAGGACCGGCGACGCGGTCGCCGCCCCCGAGCCGCACGCCGCACCGGGCGACGCAGACACCTCGGCGCTGTCCAGGGCCAGGGTCAGTGCCTCGCCGGAAAGGCCGTCGATGCTGAGATGGACGTGCGACGCCAGCCGCCACGCCGGGTCTGTCGGCCCGTTGCGACGCACCCCGTCGATCAGGCTGAGGCCCGCCGCCAACCGGTCGCTCAGTTCATGCAGACGGTCGGCCAGGGACACACGGTCGGCCACCGCCACCGCGACCGCCGCACCGCACGCCGCCACCAGGCCGGCGGCGAACGTGCCGCTGCGGACGCCGCGGTCCTGCCCCCCACCGTGCGCGAGGGGCACGATCGGCAGTCCGCGGCGCAGGACGACGACACCCACACCCTGCGGCCCGCCGAACTTGTGCGCGGACAACGACAATGCGTCGACGTCCGAGGACGCGACGTCGACGTCCAGGGTCGCCATCGCCTGCACAGCGTCGGTGTGCAGGGCGACGCCGCGGTCGCGCAGGCCGGGCTGTAGGCGGGCAACGTCGTTCACCGCGCCCAGTTCGTTGTTTGCCGCCATCACGCTGACCAGGACGGTGTCCGGGGTCACCGCCGCCAGCACCTCATCGGGATCCACACGACCGTCACGGTCGGCGCCGACCACCGTCAAGCGACTATCACCGCGGTCGGCCAACCAACGTGCCGGGCCGGTCACCGCGGGGTGCTCGACGGCACTGGTGACCACGTGCGGGATCGTCCGGTCGCGGTCCCGCGCTGCCCAGACGATCCCCTTGATCGCGAGGTTGTCCGCCTCCGTCCCGCCCGACGTGAACACGACCTCGTGCGGCGAGCACCGCAGGGCGCCGGCGACGGCCTCGCGTGCTTCCTCGACGATGATGCGAGCCCGCTGGCCCGCGGCGTGCGGCGACGAGGCATTCGCCGCGTCCAACGCGCCGAGCAATGCGGCGCGCGCCTCCGGTCGGGGAGGCGTCGTCGCGGCATGATCGAGGTAGGTCATCACGCCGACGACGGTAGCATTCCGACCCGGAACCCAAGAACCCCACAACGAAGGAGCCGTGTGACCGCCGGACACCTCCCCGACGATGCTCCGCTGCCGCCCGCGCCGTGCGGCGTCGTCCCGCTTGACATCGACCTGGGTGCGGCAGCCGGCCAACGTCTGGTGCTGCTCAGCCTGGAGCTGTGGGACGGGTGGGCCGACCTGCGATTCGCCCGCATCGACGTTGGCGCCACGGCGCGTTTGGCTCGGAGAGTCCCCCCGGCGGAGGCCTGGTCCGCAGTCGCGGACGGACGGCCGTTGGAGATCTTCGACGCGGTAGGTCGCGGCGATCGCCGGTTCAGCAACGGCGAGGTGCGCCTGGTTCCGGCGCCCGGTGCCGGCAGCACCGTGCAGGTCGCCGTACAGGTCGTGCCGGGCACCGACCCGCTGGTCGGGCGGCTCGTGCTTCCCGATGTCCCCGACGGCGCTCCCTGAGCCACGCACGACAGGAGACCACTATGGCGTCCACCTCACTCGAACGCTTTCTCGCAAGCGCCCGGGACCACGATGTCCGCGTCGATCTCAAGGAGTTCCCCGCCGGAGCCCGTACCGCCGCTGACGCCGCAGCCGCGATCGGCTGTGACGTCAGCCAGATCGTGAAATCACTGGTCTTCATGGCCGACGACGTCGCGGTACTGGCGCTGACGTCGGGAAGCAACCGGGTCGACGAGGCGAAGCTTGCAGCGGCGGTACAGGCAACTAGCGTGCGCAAGGCCGACGCTGACGAGGTCCGGCGGGCCACCGGCTACGCGATCGGTGGGACGCCGCCCTTCGGACACACGTCCGACCTGCAGGTCGTCTGTGACCGCGACCTCACGGCGTTCGACGAGGTCTGGGCCGCAGCGGGGACGCCTGCGACGGTGTTCGGCATTTCGCCGGACACGCTGCTGCGCGTCACCGGTGCGCCGGTGGTCGACCTGGCTGG
>JBDNIX010000412.1:0-2882 GCA_041688045.1 Nitriliruptoraceae bacterium | reverse complement strand
GTCCGTCGACGCCGGCGGGGTCGGCGATGCCGGCGGGGTCGTCGATGGCGGCGGGGTCGTCGATGGCGGCGACCGGACGGTGCGGCGGTCTCAGGCGGCCTGGGGACAGCTGCGCACGACCCTGGCCCTGGAGGTCGGCCTCCTGGTCGGCGTGCTGGCCACCACCGGCGCCCTGGTCACGATCCAACCGGCGGCGCAGGCGGCCGGGGTCACCGGAGCGTTCCAGACGGTCACCACACTGAGCGACGACCTGGACGTCGAGGTGACCGTGGACCCGAACCGGGTCGGTCGCAACGCCGTGCACATCTACGTGCTGGACCCGACGGGTCGGCCGGCGGCCGCGGTCGAGGACCTCTATCTCGACCTGACCTACGTCCCCGAGGACATCGGGCCAATCCGTGTTGAACCCTTCTTCGCCGGCCCTGGCCACTGGACGGCGAACGTCGAGGATCTGGCCTTCGACGGCGAATGGCGGATCGAGGTCGTCGCCGGCATCGATCGATTCACGGAGGCGCGCACCGACATCACCGTGTTCGTCAACCCGTGACCCGCCCCGCCCCGCCCCTGGCGGTGCCGCGCCGCCGGGCGACCGCTCGACCCTGGAGTTCACCATGCACCGTCTGATCCGCCGCGTCCGCCGCGCCGCCTTCCTGGCGGTCGGCGCGACCGTTGTCCTGGCCGTGCCCGCAGGCGCTCATCCGTTCGTCGCTGGCGGCGAGGTCCCGGTCGACAGCCTGGCCGAGGTGACGCTGACCATGGCGCATGGATGCGGAACCGAGGACTCGGGAGGTGGTGATCCGACCGTCGAGGTCGCGATGGAGGTCCCGGAGAACGTACGGATCGTCACGGTCGATGAGGTCGCGGACTACGAGGCCGCTCTGGAACGCGATACCGACGGACGGGTGGAGGTCGTGACCTGGACGGCGACCGGGACGGGCGTCGCAGCACCCGAAGTGTCGTTCGACGCGGTTTTCGCCGGCGAGCCAGCTACCCAGATGTACCTGAAGGTCTTCCAGGGTTGCGATGGGTTCACGTACCGCTGGATCGGAACTCCGGACGAACCCGCAGAAGATCCGGCCATCGGCGTGCAGCTCGTCGCCCCCGACCCCGACAACCCGCCACCGCCCGACCCCGACAACCCGCCACCACCCGAGGACGAGGACGACCCAAAATCGGACCCTGGCACCGAGGACACCGCGCAGGATCCTGCCGACGGCGGCGCAGACGACGACTCGGCCCCGGACGCCGGCGGGGGTGTGACGGCTGACGACGATGTCGCAGACGACGACTCGGCCGTCGAGAACGCTGAGGACGGCACCGCCGACGCAGCGGCCGACGGCGATGCGGCTGCCCCGACGGCCGAGGATGATGCCGGCGCCCCGATCGTGCTGTGGGTCCTCCTGGCCCTGGGTGTGATCGGCGTGGCCGCGTACCTGATGCTGCGTCCCCGCTCCATCGACAAGGGAGCATCGGATGCGTGAGTTGATCGCCACACGACCGACCCTGCCGGGGTCACCTCTGGCCCTGCGGGCCGGCGTGGTCCTGCTCCTGATACTCCTGGGGCTCGTCATGAGCCCCGACGGTGCCGCTGCCGACGCCGCCGGGCCCACGAACTACCGCTCGACGGTGACGGCCGTCACCGACGCGGAAGGCCAGCCGGCGGACCTCGAGGTCGAGGTGATGGGGGGTGACGCTTTCCTGGTCGTGACCGTGCCAGAAGGCCAGGAGGTGCTGATCCCCGGGTATGAGGGCGAGCCCTACGTCCGTGTTCTGTCGGACGGCACCATCGAGGTCAACCAGCGCTCACCGGCCCGGTGGCTGAACGACGCGCGCTACGGGTCGCTGGACGTCGAGGTCCCCGACCGAGCCAACGCGGACGCACCTCCCGATTGGGAAGTAGCCGCGCGATCCGGCACGTATGCGTGGCATGACCACCGCATCCACTTCATGTCGCCGGGGCTCCCGTCCGAGGTCGATGCCACACGCGACGAGGTACAGCGCGTCTGGGAGTGGGAGATCCCCCTGCAACTCGACGGTGACGACGTGCTGATCACCGGCGAGCTGGCCTGGCTGCCCGGACCGGGCGTGGCCGTGCCGGCGGTCGCCTTCGTGCTCCTGCTGGCGGGGGCGGTGCTCTGGGGCCGGCGAAGCGCCGCCGCCGTTGACGCGTCGCTGGCCGTCGCCGGTGTGTGCGGCCTGGCCATCGGGTTGGCGGCCAACGTGGGCCTGCCGGCCGGTGCAGAGGGCGTGCCCGCCCTCTTGATGCTGCCGCTGCTGGCGCTCGCCTGGCTGGCGCGAGGCGTGTGGCGGGCCTACCGCCGTCACGGCCGCGAGCCCCGCAGCGACGGCATGAAGTACCCCTTCGAACCGCCCTCCCAGCTGACGCCGCCGCAGGTCGCGGTGTTCCTGCAGCAATCGTGGTCGGGCCAGGGCGCCAATGAAGCGTTCTCGTCCGTTCTGATGGAATTGGCACGCCGCGAGCACCTGCGCTTCGAGGGCGAGGGTCGCGACTTCGTCGTGATCCTGAGGGAGCCGGCCGACGCCGAGCGGCGGGCGGCCGAAGATCCGCTGGCACCGTACGAGGAACGCGCGCTGTGGCACCTGAATCGTGCGGCGGGACAGAACCGCCGCGGCGACCCGCTCCGCACGGAACTGCGGGAGTTGAAGCGCTACGCGACGAAGGAGAAGGACTTCGTGCGCAGGTGGGCGACCCAAGTGCGCGAATCCGCGGTCGCGGTGCGCGGAGGCGACCTGCTGGACGCCGAGAGTCGTACGGCAGCGAGGCGTTGGACCCTGGCGGCGCTGCCGATCGTGGCGCTGTGCGGGGCTTGCGCCTTCGCCTTTTCAGGCCAGCCGCGCGTCGTCGCCATTGGCGCCGCCGT
>JBDNIX010000411.1:0-9688 GCA_041688045.1 Nitriliruptoraceae bacterium | reverse complement strand
GTCGGGGCCGATATCCAACGTCGCCGCCGCCCCGGCGCGGAGCAACGCGGCCCCGTCGGGTGCGGCGGCCCTCCCTGCGGCGGCCGCGAGCACACGGGGCGCGGCGAGCTCCCAGGCCACGAGGAGCCTGTCGGTGGGCACGGCCGCGTTCCGCGCATCGGGCACCGCCCCGTACACGTCCTGCTGGTAGGCCACCACCCGGGCGCCCAGGTGGACGAGATTGAGCACGGCGTTGCGCCGGATCGCCGGATCGAAGGTCCAACGCACAACCTCGATATCCCTGTCCAGACACCATGCCCGCTGGTACCACTTCAGCGCTCGACCGATGCCGCGGGCCTCACGACCGGCATCCACGCCGGTGACGTGCGAGTGCAGGAAGACGGTGCCGGTGTCCCATCCGACGAACGCCGCGGTTGCGCCGACCAACGAGCCGCTGACGTCCCGCGCCACGGTGACCTGGCCGCCGGCATGGGCGATCGCGGTCAGCGCCTCAGGGGCCAGGATCGATGCCACCCCCACTTCGCGCCCCCACACCCGGTCGAACAGGGCAGCCGCTTCGGTGGCGGTCGCGGGGTCGTGGACGTCCTCGATCCGGACGTCGGCGCGTTCGGCTGCACGGGTGGCCGTCATCCAGGCCTCACGCAGCAAGCCGTTTCGCGGTTCCATGGAGATCCTCGTGGTGACGAGCACCGGGTCGACGGCGCACGCTAGCGATGGTGATCGTGTCCCGTCGTTCGACGGCCGCGCGTCGCTGCGCGCCGTGCGCGATCTGCGGGGCGTCGGCGTGCGTTGCCGTGCGTTGCCGTGGCCGGGTGCGCGCAAGGACTTGCATCCGTGGCCGGGGACGGGCCACACTGGGTCGATGCGCACACATCGCAGCCCCGTTCCCGACCCGGCCGACGCCGGACGCGGGGCTCGTCACGCGCTGCAGGCCCTCATCGTGGGCCGTTTCGTGCTGCCGGTCCTTTGAGGCCGTGGCGCCGTCCTACCCGTTTGACGGCGACGCGGAGGCAGGACCGGGGTCCCATTCATGACAACCGTTGATGCGGCGTCGATCGCCTGAAGATTGCACGGAAAGGAGCACGGATGAGCGTGATCCGTCTCAAGGTGCCTCCCGATCACACCCCTGAGGAGGAGGCCGCCCTGGTTGCCGAAGTGGCTGCCTCCTACGAAGAGTCGACCGGATCGGCGGACGTCACCGTCGAAGTCGAGCGGTCCGAGGAACTCGATTACCGCCGCGTCAGAGCCGAGTCTTCGTCGCGCTGGTCCGGCTAGCGGCGACACCGACGGCCTGTCACCGCCATCACCCGTCGCCCTGCGTGGTTGCGCTACACCATGCAGTCCCCGTTCGAGCGGTCTTTCACCGCCACGGTCGCTCTGCCGACCCCGACCTGAAGAGATGCCACGATGACACCGAAGACGATCGTTGAGAAGATCTGGGACGACCACGTTGTGCGGTCGGAGGCCGGGGTGCCCGACCTGCTGTACGTGGATCTGCACCTCGTGCACGAGGTGACCTCACCGCAGGCGTTCGAAGGCCTTCGACTGGCCGGCCGAACCGTCCGACGTCCCGACCTGGCGCTGGCGACGATGGACCACAATGTCCCGACCGACCCCCGGCAGGTGTCGGGCGAACTTCCGCTGGAGGACGATCTGTCGATCGCCCAAATGGAGGCCCTACGGACCAACTGTGAGGCCGCCGGCATCCGACTGTTCGAGATGGGCAACCGCAACCAGGGCATCGTCCACATCATCGGCCCGGAACTCGGGCTGACCCAACCGGGTTCGGTGATCGTGTGCGGGGACTCCCACACCGCAACCCACGGAGCCTTCGGGGCGCTCGCGTTCGGGATCGGCACCTCGGAGGTCGAGCACGTCCTGGCCACCCAGACGCTGCCACAGCGCATGCCAAAGACCCTGGCGGTGGAGGTGGGCGGAGCCCTGCCGCCCGGCACCGGCCCCAAGGACCTCATCCTGCACATCCTCAACGTCATCGGCGTGGACGGCGGAGTCGGCCACGTCATCGAGTATCGCGGCGAGGCAATTCGGTCGATGTCGGTGGAAGGTCGCATGACCGTCTGCAACATGACGATCGAAGGGGGCGCACGCGCGGGGCTGGTGGCCCCGGACGAGACCACGTTCGCCTACCTCAAGGACCGCCCTTTCGGTCCCAAGGGTGACCAGTGGGACGCGGCCGTGGAGGACTGGCGGGACCTGGTGACCGACGAGGGCGCCACGTTCGACCGCACCGTCCACATCGACGCCTCGGACGTGGCCCCCACGCTGACGTGGGGAACCACCCCCGCACAGTCGGTGCGCATCGACCAGACCATCCCGACCCTGGCGGAGGCCCCGGACGAAGCCACCGCGCGGCAGTGGCAGCGGGCGTATGACTACATGGGTCTGGAAGGCGGGGAGTCCTTCGGCGACCTGCAGCTCGACAAGGTCTTCATCGGCTCATGTACCAACGGGCGGATCGAGGATCTCCGGGCCGTGGCTGAGGTCGCGAAGGGCCGGAAGGTCGCCGACAACATCCAGGCGATGGTCGTGCCCGGTTCGGGGCTCGTGAAGGCCGCCGCCGAGGCAGAAGGCATCGCGGAGATCCTGGTAGAGGCCGGCTTCGACTGGCGCGACCCGGGGTGTTCGATGTGTCTCGGGATGAACCCTGACCAGCTCGCCCCGGGCGAGCGGGCCGCATCGACGTCAAACCGGAACTTCGAAGGGCGCCAGGGTTTCAAGGGACGCACCCACCTGGTCTCGCCCGCCATGGCGGCCGCTGCCGCCATCCATGGTCGGTTCGTCGATGTCCGTGACGAACTGTCGACCTCTGCCGCGAAGGACGCCTGATGCAACCCGTCACCACGATCACCGGTCGCGCCTGCCCGATCGAACTCAACGATGTCGATACCGACCTGATCATCCCGAAGCAGTTCCTCAAGTCGGTGAAGAAGACCGGGTTCGGTCCGTTCGCCTTCTCGGAACGCCGCTACCTGGATGACGGCTCGCCCGATCCGAGCTTTCCGATGAACAAGCCCGAACACGCCGGCGCCCCGATCCTGATCGGCGGCCGGAACTTCGGCTGTGGCTCGTCGCGGGAGCACGCGCCCTGGGCCCTGCAGGACGCCGGGTTCCAGGCCCTGATCGCATCGAGCTTCGCCGACATCTTCCGAACGAACTGCGGCAAGGTCGGGGTCGTGTGTGCGCAACTCGGCGAAGCGATCGTTGCTCAGCTGTTCGCGCTCGTCGCGGCCGACCCCTCGGTCGAGGTGACCGTCGACCTGACCGAGCTGCGGGTCACGGCACCCGCCGTCGGGGATCTCGACGGCGTGGATGTCGCCTTCGAGATCGATCCGCACACGCGGCACTGCCTGCTGAACGGCCTGGACGACATCGCGCTCACACTCGAGCACGAACCGGACATCTCGGCCTACGAGGCGACACGGGCATCACACCGTCCGTTGGTGCCGACGGCCTGATCGTTGCATGTCATCCCCGTTCGGTGACCAGTGTCTCGAGGTGTTGGATCGCGGTCGTCACGACGTCGGAATCCAGCTCGGCTCCGTGCGTCCGACCAGCCCATTAGCCTGACGCTGCCCTCGACAAGGTCAGCCATGCCCACGGTCTTCACCAGGATCATCGACGGCGAACTGCCCGGCCGGTTCGTCTGGAAGGACGTTCAGGCGGTCGCCTTTCTGTCCATTGCGCCGATCACCCCGGGTCACACCCTGGTGGTGCCGCGCGCAGAGATCGATCACTGGCTGGACCTCGATGACGAGTTGTGGCGTCACTGCGCGTCCCTGGCGCGGACCATCGGGCAGGGAATCCAGCGCGCCTTCGACCCGCCGCGGGTCGGTCAGATGATCGCGGGCTTCGAGATCCCGCACATGCACATCCACGTCGCGCAGATCGCCGAACTGGCCGACCTCAGTTTCGACCGTGCCGATCCGGATCCCGACCCCGCGGAGATGGACGCAGCGGCAGCGTCGATCCGGACGGCCCTGCGCGAGCTCGGACACGCGGATCAGGTACCGGACGGCTGACGTCCTGGCGCTGGGCGATGGAACGTCACGCAGGTCGATCGAATCGGGGGAGGGATGGGGATCGTGCAGCTGAACGTGCTGGTGGACGCGGCCGTGACGGTGCACCGTGCCACCTTCGAGCAACTGGTTGGCGATGCCTGCCGGTCGCTGCACGTCAAGCACACCGTTGTCTGGGGTCAGAGCAACGTGCTACGGGAGCCGCTGAGCGATCGATCCGATGCCACACTGGTCCTGCTCCGACGGAATCTCGATGTCGCCGCACTCCACCTGGCCGAGGCAGGCACAGCGCGGGGCACCCACCCCCTGGTGCGGTTCGACATGGAGGACCGGGAGCGTGACCGGTCGCCGCAGGTCACAGCACACATCCGCGGGCTCGGTCTGGCCGGGATCGGCGGAGCCGTCGCCGCCGCGGTCCATGCGGCGCGACATCCCGCCATGGTCGTGCGATACGGCGATGACGACGACCAGTTCGGCGAGTTCCGCAGGGCGCGCGGGGCGGCCGAGGAGGCACAACCTGTCGCGGTACTGATCCACGGTGGGTACTGGCGCTCACGATGGCGGCTGGACCTCATGGACGCCGCGGCGATCGACCTCGCGGATCGCGGCGTGTCGACCTGGAATCTCGAATACCGGCGTCCCGACCGCCACGGGTGGCCAGCCACGCTGGATGACATCCACGCGGGTGTCGCCGAGGGACGGCGCCTGGCGAGTGGGGACGACGCCGGTCCGGTGCCCGTGGCGATCGTGGGCCACTCGGCGGGTGGGCAACTGGCGCTGCAGGTCGCCGAGGAGTGCGCCACGGCGGGCGACGCGCCGACCGTCGTGGTCTCCCTCGCCGGAGTCGTCGACCTCGAGGCAGCCGCGGCGCGCAATCTGAGCGACGGAGCGGTCAGACTGGCACTGGGTGGTAGCTCGGAGCAGGTTCCGGAGCGGTACCTGGCTGCGTCCGCGATGTCCCGTCCGCGGCGCACGGTCCCCACGCTGATCGTGCAGGGAACCGACGACGATCCTGATCTGCTGGAGATGAACCGAAGGTTCACGCGGGAGGCGACCGCCGCGTCCGCCGCGTCGGGCGCGTTGGTCGCGACCATCGAAGCGCCGGGGAACCATTTCGCCGTGATCGATCCGAGCAGCGCCGTCTGGGCCAGCGTGGCCGACGCCTTGGTGCTGCGGCTCGCGGATGCCTGACGGGGCAGGACGTGGGATAACCACGGGATCGTCGCGCGAGCTGATGCTGGACGCCACCATGGATGACATCGTCGCCAACGGGGTCGACGGCGTGCGGACCGCGCGTATCGCGGCGGCCACCGGCGAGTCCGTGGCGCAACCGAGCAGCACTTCCGGTCAGCCGGCGGGTATCGCGGCCACGGGTGTCCTGATCGCAGCCCGCCGCCGCCCGGCGCTTCGCCGGGTGGTGTCGCGCGACCTGTCGGGATGGATCGACCGTGCGGTTGATCCCGCGACGGACCCGGCCGACCGCACGCGAGCCGAACTGGTCGCCGTCACCATGCACGCCTTCGACCGCGACATTCGGATGGCCGCAGGGAAGCCATCCTTCTGATCGACGAGCCCTCCCGATCCGAACGGGCGCGTGTGCCGGAGCTGCGACAAGAATCGCTGCGGGCCGCTGCTGGGGCGGTTATCTTCCCGAGAGCGAGGAAGGTGCGACCGAAACGGTCGCGACCGGACGCCGGGAGCACGTCTCTGACGCGTGACGGACGGTTCTCGACCACGTCCGGCCACGTCTGGTCGAGGGCCTGATCGACGGCCTGATCGACGAATCGGAGCAGGGTCGGTGGTCACAGCGGTGGCCCCCGGAACGGCAGGGCACGATGGGAGGCAACGACGTGCAGGTACCGGAGACCTTCGACTACGAACGAGCATCGAGCATCGACCATGCGATCGAGCTCCTGGAACGCCACGGCGACGAAGCCCGGTTGATCGCCGGTGGGCACAGCCTGCTGCCGATGATGAAGCTCCGCCTGGCGTTTCCGGAAGTGTTGATCGACATCAACGACGTGCCGGATCTCGATCACATCCGCATCGACGGCGACCAGATCGTGGTGGGGGCGATGGTCCGCCACGCTGCGATCCTGGACTCGGCCCTGCTCGCCGAGCACTACCCGATCTTCCGCGACGCCGAACGCGTCATCGCGGACCCACTGGTCCGCAACCGCGGAACGATCGGCGGATCGTTCTGCCAGGCCGACCCGGCAGAGGATCTCTCCGCCGTGGGTGCGGCGCTCGGTGGCAGCGTCGTGATCCGTTCCTCCAGCGGAGATCGGACCGTGCCGCTCCGCGACTTCCACGAGGGCCCCTACGAGACCAAGGTCGGCGATGCGGAGATCCTGACCGAGATCCGCTTCCCGATCCGTCCGAGTACCGGCAGCGCCTACGAGAAGGTCGAACGGCGGGTCGGGGACTGGGCGGTGGTCGCCGCTGGTGCCTTCGTCCAGCTCGACGGCGACACCATCGCGGATGTCGGCATCGGGCTGGCGGCGGTCGGTGCCAGCCACTTCATCGTGCCGGAGGCGGAAGCGGCGCTGCGGGGGCAACCCGCCACACGCAGCAGCTTCGAGGCAGCGGCCCAGATCTGCCACGACCAGTGCTCGCCGGTCGCCGACCAACGCGGCCCTGAAGACTACAAGCGCCACTTGGCCCGCGAGCTGACCCTGCGAGCCCTGACCCGAGCAACCGCCCGTGCGCGTGGGGAGGCAAGCTGATGCAGGTCAAGATGACGGTCAACGGCGAAGAGCGTGAAGCCGATGTCGAAGCACGGATGCTGCTCGTGCACTATATCCGTGACGAACTCGGACTCACCGGTACCCACTGGGGATGCGACACCTCCAACTGTGGAACCTGCACGGTGTCGGTCGACGGGCAGGCGGTGAAGAGCTGCACGATGCTGGCCGCGATGGCCGGCGGCCGCGATGTGGAAACCGTGGAGGGGGTCGCGGTCGACGGCCAGCTCGACCCCGTCCAGGAAGGCTTCATGCGCGAGCACGGGTTGCAGTGCGGGTTCTGCACGCCCGGGATGATCATGACGGCCAAGTGGCTGCTGAAGCGCAACCCGAACCCCGACGAAGCCACGATCCGTGAAGCCATCTCCGGCAACCTGTGCCGCTGCACCGGCTACGAGAACATCGTCCGGGCCGTGCGGTGGGCGGCGGAGCATCCCGCCGGTTCGAACGACACTGAGGAGGTCAGCGCATGATGACCGCGACCGACGTACCCGTCAGCGCAGAGGGCAACCCGATCGGCTTCGGCCGCATGCACCGCAAAGAGGACGCACGGTTCCTCCGGGGCGCCGGCAAGTACGTGGACGACGTCACCCTGCCCGGCATGCTGCATGGCGCGATCCTGCGCAGCCCGATCGCTCATGCCCGCATCACCAGCATCGACACCAGCGCTGCGGAAGCCCATCCCAAGGTCAAGGCGGTCATCACCGGCGAGACGCTCGAAGGTCTCGGCCTGGCGTGGATGCCCACCCTGTCGCAGGACACGCAGTCGGTGCTGTGTACCGACAAGGTTCGATTCCAGGGCCAGGAGGTCGCGTTCGTCATCGCGGAGGACAAGTACTCGGCCCGCGACGCGCTCCAATTGATCGACGTCGACTACGAGCCCCTGGACGCCGTCGTCGACGCCAAGCACGCGTTGGACGCTGACGCTCCGTTGGTCCGCGACGACCTCGAAGGACGTACGGACAACCGCATCTACGACTGGGAGGCGGGTGACTCCGCCAAGTGCGACGAGGTCTTCGGCAACGCCGAGGTGGTGGTCACCCAGGACATGCTCTACCCGCGCGTGCATCCGGCACCGCTGGAGACCTGCGGGTCGGTCGCCAGCATGGACCCGATCAGCGGCAAGCTCACCATCTGGACCACGACGCAGGCGCCGCACGCCCACCGGACGCTGTATGCCCTGGTCGCCGGTCTGCCGGAGCACAAGATCCAGGTCATCTCGCCGGACATCGGCGGAGGCTTCGGCAACAAGGTCGGCATCTATCCTGGTTACGTGTGCTCGATCGTCGGCTCCATCGTCACCGGCAAGCCGGTGAAATGGATGGAGGACCGCTCGGAAAACCTCATGTCGACGTCGTTCGCCCGCGATTACCACATGACCGGGTCGATCGCGGCGACCAGCGACGGCAAGATCCAGGGCCTGAAGGTCGATGTCCTGGCCGACCACGGCGCCTTCAACGGCGTCGCCCAGCCGACCAAGTTCCCGGCCGGGTTCTTCCACATCTTCACGGGGTCCTACGACTACGACGCGGCGCACTGCAACGTCACGGCCGTGTACACCAACAAGGCACCCGGGGGCGTGGCGTATGCGTGTTCGTTCCGGGTGACCGAGGCGGTCTACCTCGTGGAGCGCATGGTCGACTGTCTGGCCGACGAACTGGGCATGGATCCGGCCGAGCTGCGGATGAAGAACCTGCTCACGCCGGAACAGTTCCCCTACACCACGCCGACGGGCTGGGAATACGACTCGGGGGACTACCCCCGCGCTCTGACCGAGGCCATGCGGATCGCGGGCTACGACGACCTGCGCGCCGAACAGGCGGAGCTCCGAGAGAAGTTCGAGGCCGGCGAGACCAACAAGATGATGGGGATCGGCATCTCCTTCTTCACCGAAGGCGTCGGGGCCGGCCCGCGCAAGCACATGGACATTCTGGGACTCGGGATGGCCGATGGTTGCGAACTGCGGATCCACCCGACCGGCAAGGCCGTCGTTCGGCTCAGCGTGCAGTCCCAGGGGCAGGGTCACGAGACGACGTTCGCGCAGATCATCTCGCACGAACTCGGCATCCCGCCGGAGGACATCGACGTCGTGCACGGGGACACCGACAACACCCCGTTCGGACTCGGCACGTACGGGTCGCGTTCCACGCCGGTCTCGGGCGCAGCGGCCGCGGTCGTGGCGCGCCGCGTCAAGGACAAGTCGCGCATCATCGCGGCGGCCGCGCTCGAGTGCTCGCCCGACGACCTCGAATGGGAATTGGGCCGATGGTTCGTCAAGGGTGACCCGGACAACGGCAAGACGATCCAGGACATCGCGATGGCGGCGCACAGCAACCTCGAATTGCCCGAGGGCGTCGAGGGCCACCTTGATGCCACCGCGGTCTACGACCCGCCGGAGTTGACCTATCCGTTCGGCGCCTACATCTGCGTCACCGACGTCGATTCCGGCACGGGCGAGGTCAAGGTCCGCCGGTTCATCGCGGTCGACGACTGCGGACCACGCATCAACCCCATGATCGTCGAGGGACAGGTCCACGGAGGTGTCGCCGACGGCATCGGCATGGCGCTGATGGAGGTGATCGCGTTCGAGAAGGACGGGACCAACCTCGGTGGGTCCTTCATGGACTATCTGCTGCCAACGGCGATGGAATGCCCGAGCTACGAGCTCGGCGAAACCGTCACGCCCTCACCCCACCACCCGCTTGGTGTCAAGGGTGTCGGCGAGTCGGCGACGGTCGGCAGCCCGGCGGCGGTCGTCAACTCGGTGCTGGATGCGATCCAGGTCCGTGCGGCGGACATGCCGTTGACGCCGGCGGCCGTCTGGCGCGCCATGCAGGGTTCGCCGTTGCGTACCGATCTCGCCCTGCACTGACCACGCCCTCAACTGATCACACCCCTGAAGGACGC
>JBDNIX010000410.1:0-5321 GCA_041688045.1 Nitriliruptoraceae bacterium | reverse complement strand
TATCTCGTACGATCGAAGAAGCTAGAGTCGTGCCTGAACTCGTCGCGTGGAAGGTCGAGCTCTGCGCGACCTCGATGACGGGCTTGCGGCCTGGTTGATCTCACCGGCCGGGCTCGATGCCGTCGGCCGGGTGACCCACGACCTCGACGACGGGAGGGACGAACTCGCGATCTCCACTCGTCTGCGATCGACCATCGATGATGCCGACCGGCGAGCGGTGGCCATCAGCGCCGGTGTGGCCCGTCGCCGGGCTCGCCATCGCTGGCCGGATGCCGATCAACTGCTGTTCACCCGTGAGGGCCTGGAGCAGGCGAGCGATCCGGAGGTCTCGCACTGGAGGGCACGCCGGTTCCCGACGGGGTCCGCGACCATGGATCTGTGTGCCGGCGTCGGGGGGGACACGCTGGCGCTGGGGGAGCAGGTCACCGCCGTCACTGCCGTGGACATTGATCCAGGCCGGCTCCGGCTCCTGCGCCACAACGCCGCAGTCCGGGGCATCGAGGTGACAGCAATCGTCGCCGATGCCCTGACCATCGAACGGGACGACGACGTCTGGGTGCACGCCGACCCGTCGCGTCGTGCCGGCACCCGCCGGTTGCGCGCACTTCGGGATCACCAGCCGTCGGTGCCGGCCCTGGCGGTCCGCCACCGCGATGCACCTGGCAGTGGCATCGTGTTGTCCCCGGGCGTCGACCTCGCCGACCCGGATCTTCCCGATGGTGAACTGGAGTTCGTCGCGCTGCAGGGTGCATTGACCGAGGCCGTGATGTGGCTGGGTGACGCCCGGCGAAAGGGCACGTCGGCATCGGCCACGTTGCTCCCCGGCGAGCACCATCGCCGTCGGGAAGGCGACCCGGAAGGCCTTGAGGTCGGCGGGATCGGTTCCCACATCATCGAGGTGGCTGCGGCGGCGGTCCGTGCGCGGCTGCACACGGAGATCGGCGCAGAGGTCGGTGCGCGCCGCATCGCCACACGACGCGCGCTGTTGACCTCGGACGCTCTGCTCCCGGTCTCGCCGTGGTATCGGAGTCGCACCGTGGAGGCTGTCCTCACGACGCGCACAAAGGACATTCGACGCTGGCTGCGCAGCGCAGACGAACGCCCGCTGGAGATCGCCACGCATGGCCTCTCCATCGATGTCGACCAGGTGTGGCGGGGATTGGGCCGACCCCCGCGAGGCCCTCAGAGCCGCCGGCTGGACCTGATCCGCACGGACGACGGGGCCGTTGCGGTCCTCTCGACGTAAGGCGGCGATCAGGGGCCCCATGCGCTGCGACGCAGGTTTCGTCCCCGCGCACGTCGTCCCGGTAGAATGTTCCCATGGATGACAAACAGTTCACTGCCGGCGGTACCGCACTCGTTGAGGTGCCCAACAGCCGCTCCTGCACCCGCTGCGACGACGAGCAACACCTCCTTGGGGGCGCCAGCGGACTGGGCAAGTACCAGTGCTTAAACTGTGAACTGGTCGTGGGCTTCGATCTCGAGGCTGACCCCGCCGAGTTCATCATCGCCCGTGGGTCGCCCAGCCGGTACACCAAGGACGTCTTCGGGAGTCGGTTGCTGCCGAGCGAACGTCGACTGCCCTGAGCCACGGATCCTCACCGGCTCTGACGTGTGCATCCTGCGGCACGTCGTTCACGCCGGCGGCTGATCTGCTTGAGCGGTTTCCGGGGTGGGCGCCCAAGGAATGCCCGTCCCGCTATCGCGCGGCGGGGGCGTCGCGATCCGGTGGTCGAGTACCGACGTCCCGGACGAAGCGGCCCGCGTCACGGCCGGCCGCGGACAACCTCACGCTGGAACAGGTGCTGGACCGCTACCAGGATGGCCCGGTCAGCGGTGTCTTCACGGACGGTTCGGCGTCGCCCAATCCGGGGCCGGGCGGCTGGGGTGCGGTGTACGTGATCGACGGTGAGGTGGTGGCGGAAGCCAATGGCACGGAGCCGGCGACCACCAACAACCGGATGGAACTCCGGGCCCTGCTCGCCGCGCTCGAACTGGTGCCGATGGGAACCCCGGCGACCATCTACACCGATTCCAACCTCGCCGTGAAGACCCTGACGGAGTGGGCACCAGGCTGGGAAGCCAAGGAGTGGCGCCGCAAGACGGGGCCGGTGGAGAACCTGGACCTGGTGCGGCCGCTGTACGAGGCGCTGCGCGAGCGGCCGGAGTTGACCGTCCGCTGGATCAAGGCGCACGCCGGCAACCGCTGGAACGAGTACGCCGACAGCCTGGCATCCGCGTACGCCCGGGAGCGCCGCTGATCGCAGGCGGAACCCCGCTCCACGTACCCCGTGCCGCGGCTCAGCCCCAGCCCAATGCGCGCGTCAAGGCGGTGACTCCGGCACCCACCAGGACGACGATGGCGAATGGCGCACGCAGCCAGACCGCCACTGCGGCTGCCGCGACACCGACGACCCGGGCGTCCAACGTCAGGGACGTCTCCGTGGCAAGCGTCTGGGTCGCGACCAGCGCCGCGAGCAGGGCGGCAGGCAACAGGTCCGTCAGGCGTTGGGCCGTCGGAGGCAACTCCCGGCCCGCAGCCAGGAGCGGGCCGAAGGCCTTGCAGGCGTAGGTACCCACACCCAGGACTATCAGCGCGACCACGATCATGGGTTCTCCGTCCGTACGCGCAGGGCGATGACCGCGCCCAGTCCGGCGGCCAGGATCGGGACGCCTGGTGGGGTGATCGGTGTCAGAACGACCGCCAGGAAGACACCGACGGCGGCAGCGACCCGTCCCGACCGCGTGCGCAGCCAGGGGGCCACGAGGGCCAGGAACCCCGCAGGAAACGCGGCATCCAATCCCCAGGTACGGAGATCGCCGAGGAACTGTCCGCCGTACGCCCCGATGGCGGTGGCCCCGATCCAGGCGATGACCACGGTCACTCCGGTGACGCGGAACCGACGGACAACGCCGTCGTCAGGGTCGGACAGGGCCAGGGCGACCGATTCGTCGACCACGAGGTAGCCGTCAACGGCGCGCCGGGGGAGTGGTGCCGGCGGAAGGTGACGCGCGATCGACAGTCCAAACGGCAACAATCGCAGATTGAGCAGCAGGCCACTCGCAGCACCCATGAGTGGATTCCCGCCGGCAGCCAGCACGCCGACGAACGCGAACTGTGAGCCGCCGGCGAGCACGATCAGGCTGGACAGTGTCGCCAACAGCGGAGACATGCCGGCTGCAACGGCCAGCACCCCGTAGGACAGGCCGTAGGCGCCCACCGCGACGCCGACCGGTATGGCTCTGGCAAGCACCGGCTCAGGTTTCGACGCCTCACGCGTCCGGGGGAACGACCACATTGTTCGGTATCCTGCACGCACCGCCAGCCCCGCGCACGTCCGGTGTACCGGACGGGCGTTCGGCGCACGGCGCCTCCGGGAGCGGCATCCGGGGGATCCCGGAAGACGCGGTCCGCAGAAGGGGAGCGTGATGGGTCTGACCAACGAACGGCCGGGAGGTGGCGATCCGCCGGACCCGGGGGAGCTGCGCGAGCGGATCGCCGCCACCGTCTCGGATCTCCGCACACGTTCCGGGCGCAGCCTGGCGGACGTGGCCGCAGCCGCAGGAATCGGTAAGTCGACCCTGCACGCCATCGAGTCCGGTGATGCCAATCCCGGAATCGAGACGCTCTGGGCCTTGGCGCGGGCGCTGGATGTTCCGTTCGGCACGCTGCTCGAACCCGCCGCGCCGTCGGTACGCGTCGTGCGGTGCGGCGAAGGTCCGCGCGTGGACAGCGAGGACGCCGGCCTTCGCGCCCGTCTGCTGGCGACCACGTCCCACGGCGTGCGCACCGAGGTTTATGCGTTGAGCCTCACTCCCAAGGGCAGTCGAGACGCTTCGGCGCACACGCTCGGTACCACCGAACACATCCTCGTGACGAAGGGACGCCTGCGGGTCGGTCCGACGCAGGGTTCCGTCGACCTGGATGTCGGCGACTTCGCCAGCTTCCCGGGTGATGTCGCGCATCACTACGACGCCCTGGAAGACGCGACCGAGGCGGTCCTCATCATCGAGTACTCCTGACCCGGCCCAGACTGCTGATGACGCGTTCGGGGGCACGACCGCGATCGGTTGTCCCGATAGCGTTGCACGGCCACGATGGGTGACCACATCGAAGTTCGGTCATCCCTGCGTCCGACCCGTCCCGGAGTTGCTGTGCCTGGTTCATCTGCTGTCGTCGTCGAGGGCGTGGAGAAGCGCTTCGGTACTACCGTCGCGCTGTCGGGCGTGGATCTGGCGATGTCCGAAGGCGAGGTGCTGGGCCTGCTCGGGCCGAACGGGGCGGGCAAGACCACGCTGGTCCGCGTCCTTGTGACGCTGCTCCGCCCGGACGCGGGCAACGCCCGGATCTTCGGCCACGACGTGGTCGAGGAGGCGGGTGCCGTGCGACGCCTGATCGGGCTGACCGGGCAGTACGCCGCTGTCGATGAACTGCTGACCGGTCGCGAGAACCTGCGGATGTTCGGTGAACTGTTCCACCTGAGCCGTCGCGAGTCGTCCCGTCGTGCCGACGACCTGCTGGAGCGATTCGACCTGGCCGCGGCCGCCGATCGTCCGGCGCGCACGTACTCCGGCGGGATGCGCCGACGACTCGACCTCGCGTCAAGCCTGCTCGTGCGTCCCCGACTGTTGTTCCTTGATGAGCCGACCACCGGTCTGGATCCACGCTCCCGGACCGCGATCTGGGACATCACCCGTGAACTGGTGGCGGACGGCACGACGCTCCTGCTGACCACGCAGTACCTCGAAGAAGCTGACCAGTTGGCGGACCGCATAGCCGTCATCGATCACGGGCGCATCATCGCCGACGGCACCGGCGATGAACTCAAGGACGACATCGGGGGACAGGTCGTGGACATCATCCTGGCTGACGCGAACCACCGCGCCGCCGCGCATCGTGCCCTGCCCGACGCTGACCCAGGGAGCAACGACCGCAACCTGCGCGTTTCGGTTCCCGCAGGGGACCCGCTCGCGGCACTGGCACGTGTTGCGACCGCACTGAGTGACGCCGGCGTCAGCGTGCGGGATATCGGGCTGCGCCGCCCCACACTGGACGACGTCTTCCTGCAGCTCACCGGGGGCGACGCGCCGACATCGACCTCGCCGTCCGCTCCGATCGTCGAGAAGGGTGTGGCATGACCAGCGCAGCCATTGATCCGGGTGCGCCCACGTCGCTGATGGCGCGTGTCTACTGGCAGGCACGCGACACCTGGACGGTCACCAAGCGCAACTTGCGGCACTTTCTCCGACAGCCGCGGTTGCTGGTGTTCTCGACCATCCAACCGGTGATGTTCGTGGTTCTGTTCGCCTACGTGTTCGGG
>JBDNIX010000409.1:0-13781 GCA_041688045.1 Nitriliruptoraceae bacterium | reverse complement strand
GGCGACATCGCGCAGGTCGACCATGGCCAGCCCCCGGTCGACGGCATACGGCACCCCGTAGCGGCCGGTCCGCAGTTCCTCGAGGTAGCCGTCGAGGTTCTGGAAGTAGGCGTTCGGGCGGAGCACCGTCACCTGCAGGTCGGACGCGGCCAACAGGCGTTCGACCCGGCCCTTGTCAGCGTGATGGGGCATGGCAGGCTGGAACGGATCGAGGACCGAGTGGTAGACCACCCGCGGCACGTCGGCACGTCGGCAGGCAGCGATCACGGCCTGCCCCATCTCGACCTCGTGCGCGGTGACGTTGGGGGCGATCGCGTAGACGGCGTCACAGCCCTGCACCGCGGCGACGAGGTCGTCATGGACGCGTTGGTCACCCGCCACCACCTCGACGTCACTGCCGTCGGCCAGATCACCATGACGGTCGAGGTGGCGGACGCAGGCCCGGACCGGGACACCACGATCCCGCAGAGCCGCGATGACGGCTCGGCCGGTCTTGCCACCGGCACCGGTGACCAGGACCCGACCGGTCACGCGGGTTCGGCGAGTTCGGCCAGGGCACGCACCGCGTCGGCGAAGACCTGCATGGGTGGGGTGACCAGTCCGGCACCGACCTGGCCGATTCCGGCGACCTTCCCGGCGATACCGGTGTTGACCGCCGGGAGCGTGTCGGTACGTACGACCCGTGTGACGTCGATGCCGACGGGACTGCCGCGGAACTCCAGGATCGGGATCTGGAAGTGGGGGTGCTCGCCGACGGTGATGGAGTACATCGACCGGGTCGCGTCCAGGGCGTCGGAGGCCTGCCCACCGACGAAACGCACGATCGCCGGGGCGGCCGCCATGACGAACCCGCCGATGCCCCCGGTCTCCATGATCGTGGAGTCGCCGATGTCGGGGTTGGCGTCGTCGGGACCGTAGTCACCGAGGTAGAGCCCGTCGGGAACGGTCGCCGGCGCGGTGAACCACCGGTCCCCCGTGCCGGAGGTCTGGATGCCGAAGTCCGTGCCGTTGCGGGCCATGGCCACGATCACGCTGCTCCCCGGGATGTCGCGGGCGGGGTCCAGCGAAGCTTTGGCGGAGGGCATGCCGAGGTTGAGGAAGAAGTGCTCATTGCCGTTGATGAACCGCACGACGTCCGCCAGGTCGGACGGGTCGATACCGGCTTCGAGCAGCGGCGGGACCACTTCGCGCACGAACAGGGCGGAGGCGGCGCGGTTGCGGTTGTGCAGTTCGTCGCCCATCTGGATCGCCTGCACGATCATGGCCCGCAGGTCCAGCGAACCGATCTGCTTGACCGCGGCGTCCATCGCGGGACCGAGCACGCCCTGCATCCACCGCAGCCGGTCGAGCACCTCCGGCGCGTAGGCGCCGTAGCGCAGCACCTTGCCGAGGCCTTCGTTGAGCGTGCAGTAGGCGGTGTTGCCGAACGCGGCGTTCTCCACGGCGAACATCGGCATCGAGGGACTGACGACCCCCGCCATCGGGCCGACGGCACCGCGGGAGTGACAGGGGCTGAGTTCGAGGTCGCCGGCTTCCCCGATCGCCTCCGCCTGCTCCGGCGTGTCGGCCATCCCCTCGTAGAGCATGGCGCCGATCAGCGCACCCCGCATCGGACCCGACGCCCGCTCCCAGGTGATCGGCGGGCCCGCATGGAGGAACTGTCCCACCTCGATGCCGACGGCGTCGCGGGCGGTGGTGATACCGACCCATCGCGGCTCGGCCGCCGTGATGCGCTCCAGGGCGGTCTGGTTGGCGGCAGCGGTGCGCGGGTCGGCGACGATCGCCGCCAGTTCCGTCGACAGACCGTCGACCGGCGGGCGCCATTCGACCGGGAGGATGTCGACCGCCTGGTCACGCAAGGTGGTCTCGAACAGCTCGACACCGGCGGTCACCACCTGCGGTGGTCCGGACAGCAGGTCCTGGAGGGACGAGGTGGGATCGGTCATGACGTACTCCCGAGGAGTTCGATGGCGTTGCGGACCGCGTGGGCGTTGGACAGATGGACCGACGCGCCGGCGTCGACCAGCGCGGCGGCCTGTCGGTCGCGGTTCTGCGGGTCACCTTGCGTCCCGCACAGCGACACGACGACGGCCAGGTCGTCGGCACGAGCGATTGCCTGGGCGATCGCCGGGGCGAGTTCGCTGGCCGGATCGGCGTGGGCGCCGTGCCCGAGCACCACGTCCAGGAGCAGGACACGGCCCCCCGGGCGTCGCGCCTCCGCGGCGATGCGCTCGACGCGCAGCGACTGGTCGATCATCGGGTGTGGTCGAGAGCGGGTGTAGTCGTCCTCCCCCAGATCCACCAGGAGATGTCCCGGCGTGTCCAGGCCGTCGACCAGCGGGGTGGCGCCGGCGACGCTCGTGTTGGACGCGATCGGGCCCAGGGCGTCGGCGGCGATGATCAGGGCTTCCTGGCAGAGCGTTCCGCCGGCGAACAGTCCACGCAGCTCGTCGTAGTCACCGACGCGTCTGTCGGCGGCGGGCCACCACGCCGGGTCGTCCGGTTCGCGGCCGAGCGCGGCGCACACGGAACGTGCCGTTGCCGTCAGATCGTCCTGTCCCGGACCGAGCAGTGCGAAGACCACCGGGGTGTCCAGGGCATCCGCGGTCTTCCGGATGGCGGTCGCAACCGTCTCGTCCGGGGGCTTCGACAGCAGGACGATCACGTCGGTGGCGGGGTCGGCATCCAGGGCCGCCAGCGCCTGACGGGTGGACGCGCCCCCGATCTCCGCGGTGAGGTCACGGCCACCGACACCCAACACGTGCGAGATCCCCACGCCGGCATCGTCCAGCAGGCAGGTCAGGTGCTGTGCGCCGGTTCCGGAGGCCGCCACGATGCCGACCGGGCCGGGAGCCACGACGTTGGCAAACCCCAGGCCGACGCCGCTGACGATGGCCGTGCCCGCATCCGGGCCCATCACGAGCAGGCCGCGCTCCGCCGCCTCGGCCTTCAGGGCCTTTTCCTGCGCCAGCGGCACGTTGTCGCTGAACACCAGGACATGGAGTCCCGCGCGCAGGGCATCGACAGCTTCGAGGTAGGCGTGCTCACCGGGCGTGGAGATGAGTGCCAGGTCACCGCCGAATGCGGCCGCGTCCCGCACCGTCCGAGGCGCCGGCGCATCCCCGAAGCTGGCGCTGGTGGCACCTCCCGAGCTGGCGGCGAGTGCGGCGTCCAGCTCCGTCAGCGCGGCCGTCACGGCGTCGTCGTCGGTCGCACGGACGGCCACGACCATGTCCCCGGCGCTGGCGTCGATCTGATCGAACCCCATGCCGGCCAGCAGTTCGAGGTTCAGTTCGGTGGCCATCGCGATCAGTGCCGCCGTGACACCGTCGACGTCGTTGACCCGACGGCTGACCTGCATGAGGCTGACGGAATCGGCGTACGCGCCGCGGCGGATATCGAGGTGATCGACCATCAGGTCCTCCTGGACACGAGGGTGTGCGTGGCGGCGGTTGAAAAGGACTGAGGTGGCGGTGTATCGCCCTGAAGCGCGCCACTCCGAAGCGTGGCGGCCCGGAGCGTGGTGGCCAGTCGTGCGCCGGCAAGGAGCCCGACCGCCAGGTCACGTCCTGACGTCGCTCCGACCCGGAGGAGTCGGGCGACGGCGCCGTCGGTGCCAGTGAGCGCCGGCCGTCCCGTCAGTGTCCTGAGCAGGGCTCCCGCCGGTGCGCAGACCTCACCGACTGCCGCATGGCGCAGCAGCGCCGCGGAGATGGCCGTGGTCATGGTGTCACCGCGGTCGACCATCCGTGTCGCGACCGCGCTGACCGCGGGCGGAAGAACGGCCGCGTGCCGATCAGCATCGAGCACGGGCGTGAGGAGGCAGACCGCGGCCACGAAACCAGCGAGGAGGTCGTCGCCGCTGGGTGTCAGTCCGGTACCGAAGCCGACCAAGCGGTCGACGGCGGCAACGGCACCGTTCACATCTCCGGCCGACACGGCCGTCGTGAGGTCGTGGAAACGGTCGGCGAGATCCGGCGGCAGAGCATCCGCCTGTCGGTCGATCTCTGCGTCCGCGGCGTCCAGCGACGTCTGCAGACCGCCCGGGGAGACGGACGGGAGGACCGGCCGGGGCGACCACCACCGCGCCACCACGATCGGGGACCAGGGACCCAGCAACCGGTTCTCCCCGACCTGAACCACGTCGTGGTCACGCACGCGTGCGAACGGGCGGTCACCGACGCGCGAGGCCAGGACCACGGCGTTGGGGAGCGCGATGCCGTCAGCGGTGACCACGACCAGCAGCACCCGCCCGGTCCGCGGGTCGGCGAGGTAGGTGGCGGCCGGGAACCGTGCGGCCACGTGCAGGTCGACGATCCGTCCGGCCAGCAGCGGACGTCGTGCCGATGACGCCGACGCGCTCACGATGTGTCCGGCACGACACGGGTACCGACCGTGCCGTGAAGGGCGTGCAGGGCGTCGTCGAGCGATGCGACGACCGCCAGCTGCTTGACCACCTCGGCGAACTCCCGCACCGCTGCCACCTTGGGAGCCATCGACCCGACGGTGAACTCCCCCGCCGCTTCGTGACCACGCAGCTCCTGCACCGTGACCTCACCGAGCCACCGCTCGTCGGCGGTCCCGAAGCCGACCGCCACACCTTGCACGTCCGTGAGGATGGCGAAGAGCTCGGCACCGATCTCCTGGGCCAGCAACGACCCGGCCAGGTCCTTGTCGATGACGGCTTCGATGCCCTGGAGCGGACCATCGCCGTCGTGCACGACCGGGATGCCCCCTCCACCGTTGGCGACGACGATCGCCCCGTCGGACAGCAGCAACTCGATGGCGGGACGGTCGACACAGGCCAGGGGCTGCGGCGACGGCACGACCCGCCGCCATCCGCGACCCGCGACCTCGACCAGGGATTGCCCGTCAGCCCGACGCCGATCGACCTCGGCGTCGTCCGTCACATAGGGACCGATCGGTTTGGAGGGCTCGGCGAAACCGGGATCCTTGCGCGACACCAACACGCGGCTGCCGACCGGCACGACCGGGCGGTCGATGCCCAACCGACGCAGCTCATGACCGAGCGTGTTGGCGATCGTGAAACCGATGGTCGCCTGGGTCTGGGCGACGCACCAGTCCAGTGGCACCGGAGGCACCACATCCCGGGCGAGTTCGTTCTTGATGAGCACGTTGCCGACCTGCGGGCCGTTCCCATGGGTCAGGACCAGGTCTGTATGCCCTTCGGCGACCAGTTCGGCGATCTGGGTCATCGCACGATGCAGGTTGATCGTCTGTTCGGCGGCGGTTCCGGCCGTGCCGGCCGGGGAGATGGCGTTGCCACCCAACGCGATCACGGTGCGACGACTCACACGCCTGCCTTCGAGGTCGGGGACGAGGATCCCGGGACGAGATCCTGGTTGCTGCGCGCGGACGCGGACGCGGACGCCGGCTGTTGCGGCTGGTGGGAGGTGCGGATCTGCACCCCCCACCACCCGAGATCCCGCCGGGCGTCCGAACCGTCGGGCTACTGGCCGCCCTCGGTCACCTCGACGTCCTCCGGCTGGTAGTCCTCACCGAACGGGTCGCCTTCGATGCCTTCCCAGGCCCGTTCGACGTACTCGTTGGTTGAGGCCTCCTCGCCCGGCTGCTCCTCGATGACGTCCACGTAGGTGGACGCGATCTCCGCGGTCTGTTCGAACGCTTCCGGGTCCATGAAGCCGATGCCGTTGGGTGACGGCCAGATCAGCTTGTTCACCTCGTTCATCATCCACCGTTGGTGGCCCTGGCCGAGGATCGAACCACGGTCGAAGGTCGACTGCACGCAGTCCTCGAGGTTGTCACGGCAGTGCATCCAGCCGCGGAACGACGCGCGCAGGAACCGCTCGACGATCTCCGGGTTCTCCGACACGAACGCCTCGGAGGCGAAGACGCCGTCGTGCAACATCGCGACGCCGAACTCGTTCATGTCCAGGACGACGAAGTCCTCGGGCTGGTAGAGCTCACCGGTCTCCGGGTCCACCGTCTCCAGGAGCTGCGCGTATTCGTTGAAGGTGATGGCCTGTGCCGAATCGATCTCGCGGTTGATCAACAGGCTCATGTCGAACGGCTGGTCCACCAGTTCGACGTCGGACTCGGGATCGAGACCCGCCTGCTGGAGCCCCGCCAGCAACTCGTACTCATTGCCGAAGCCCCAGGCTCCCACGGTCGTGCCTTCGAGGTCCTCGAAGGTCTCGATGCCGGAGTCGGCCCAGGCCACCTGCATCAGGCCGGAGCGCTGGTAGATCTGCGCCACGGTGATGAAATCTTCACCGGCCGCACGCTGGCCCAGTGTCGATGCGACCCAGTCGATCCCGAAGTCTGCGCCGCCACCGGCCACGACCTGCGCCGGGCCGACGTCCGGACCACCTTCGAGGATGTCGACCTCGAGGCACTCGTCGGCGTAGAAGCCCTGATCGTCGGCGGCGTAGTAGCCGGCGAACTGAGCCTGCGCGACCCACTTCAGTTGCACGCTGGTCTGATCGACCGTGTCGCATTCACCGGCCGCCGCGTCATCGGCCGGCTCGGCGTCGGCGTCCTCCTCCGCGCCGTCGTCCGGCTCCTCGGTCTCCTCGTCGACCTCTTCCTCGGTGTCTTCGGTGTCGGGCGTGGTCTCCGGGTCGTCCTCGCCACTGCCGCATGCCGCCGCGAACAGCGCGAGCGCTGCCAGCGGAGCGATCCATCGCATCCATCGTCGTTGCACCATCATCGCCTCCTTGTCATCGGTAGCAGCTACCGCTGCCAACCGGGGACCTCCGTCGGTCGCAGGCCCCGTTCGTCCGCTTGTTTCGCCCGCTTCAGCTATCCATCATCACCCCAGGGTGTCAGGGTGCGCTCCGCCAGAGCCACCGATCCGTAGAGCGCCAGGCCGAACAGGCACAGCGCCGCCACGGTCGCCCAGGCGCCGGTGTAATCCGCCGTCGCCATCAAGGTCTTGATGAAGAATCCTGCGCTTGAGCGCAGTCCCCCGAAGAAGTCGGACACCACCGCAGCGATCACCGCGAGCGCTGCACCGACGCGCAACGCGCCGAAGACGAACGGCAGCGACGTCGGCACCATCAGCTTGGTGAACACCGCATTGCGCGGCGCGGCCAGCGATCGCATCAGTTCTTCGTGCCCGCCGTCGGTCGCGGACAGCCCGGTGATGGTGTTCACCAGCATGGGGAAGAACACGACCAGGGCGACCACGGCCGCGTTCGACCAGACCGACAGGGAGCTGAACCAGAGGTTGAAGATGGGCGCGGTCGCCACGATCGGGATCGCACCGAAGGCCACGCCCATCGGCAGGAGCCCCTCGCGCATCCAGCGCCACCTGGCGGCGAGTGCGCCCGTGACGAACCCGGCACCACCACCGATCACGAATCCCAGGATGGCCGCCCGTCCCGTCGTCCAGATGGCCTCCGCCAGTCGAGGGATCTCGGCGAAGAACGTCGCAGTGATCGATGACGGCGTGGGCAGGAAGATCGGCCGGATCCCCACCGCCCGGACGACGACTTCCCAAAGGACGAGCACCAGCAGTGCGGTGAGCACCGCCGGGAGCGTGCGGCCGGCGACGTCCTGCGCCGCGGAGCGACGTCCCGTCGAAGAAGCGGCGGGCGTCACGGCGGAGGCGGACGGGGTCATAGTTGCTGCGCCTCCCGCAGCGTCTCCCGCACCTCGGTAACCAGTTCGAAGTATCGAGGTAGTTCGCGCGTGTCCTCACTGCGTGGGTAGGGCAGGTCGACGTCGATCTCCGCGAGCACGCGTCCCGGTCGTGGGCTCATCACGATGATGTGGCTGGACAGGAACACCGCTTCCGGGATCGAGTGCGTGACGAACACCACCGTGGTCTGCAGGCGCTGCCAGATCCGCAGCAGTTCGTCGTTCATGCGTTCCCGCGTGATCTCGTCGAGTGCTCCGAACGGTTCGTCCATCAACAGCAGGGATGGCTCGAAGGACAGGGCGCGGGCGATCGCGACACGCTGCTGCATACCACCTGACAGCTGCCCCGGTCGTTTGGTGGCGAAGTCCCCGAGTTCCACCAGCTCCAGCATCACCTCGGCCCGCTTGCGGCGTTCGTCCTTGCCCATCCCCACAATCTCCAGCGGCAACTCGACGTTGCGGCGCACGGTCCGCCAGTTGAACAGGGTCGGCTTCTGGAACACCATGCCGTAGTCGCGGGCACGCCGTGCTTCCGCCGCCGTCCGCCCGCCGACCGTCACCGACCCGTCTGTCGGCTGGATCAGATCACCCATGACGCGCAGCAACGTCGACTTTCCGCAACCGGATGGCCCGATCAACGACCAGAACGACCCAGCCGGCACGTCGATCGAGACATCGCTGAGGGCGGTGACCGCATCCGGACCGTCGCCAAATCGCTTGGTCACGTCCCGGACGGACACGAGCGCCTCGCCCCCGTCGGAAGGGGCTCCGACCGGCGCATCGTTCTGAGCGGTGGACGCTGTCGAACCATCGGAAGGGATCACGAACGCTTTCCTTCGTAGACGCGCAGGACGCTGCGCTCGAGCAGAACCACGACGAGGTAGGTCGCGATACCCAGAAGTCCCGCCACAATGGTGGTCGCGAACAGCTGGACCGCGTTGTTGGTGGCGCGGCCGAAGGCGAAGATCGCCCCGCCGATGCCTTCGGAACTCGGTGCCGAGATCTCACCGACGATCGCACCGACGACTGCTGCCGTGGCACCGATCTTCATGCCGACGAACAGGAACGGCACCGCGGCGGGGACACGCAGTTTCCACAATCGCGTCCACCACGACGCGGCATAGGAACGCATCAGTTCTTCGGCTGTGGCCGGTGCCGCGCGCAAGCCCCGCAACGTGTTGATCGTCATCGGGAAGAAGACGAGGTACATCGACAGCACCGCCACACCCATCCACACGGGCAGGATCTCGACCTGGTTCACGGCCACGATCAGGATCGGTGCGAAGGCGATGAACGGCACGGTCTGGGACGCGATCACGTAGGGCATCAGGCCGCGCTCGGCCAGGGACGACTGCCGGAACAGCACCCCCAGCAGGAACCCCAGAGCCACGCCGAGCACGAATCCGACCGCGACCTCGCGCATGGTGTAGGCCAACTCGCCCAGAAGGAACGAACTGAGCAGTTCCCCGCCACCTCGATACGGACGACCGAAGGCTGCAGCCACGTCCCAGATGTGCGGGAACTGGTCGGCGTTCCCACTGCCCCGCACGACGATCGGCAACGCGACGTCGGTCCCGGGCCAGGTGTTGCCGAGCGCCAGGGCGGCGGCGCGGTAGCCCTCCCACAGGGCGAGGAGAACGACGAGGACGCCCGTGACGTTCAGCGTGGCACGAAGTCCCTTGTTCACCACCACCGCTCCTGTCCCATGGGTCTTCAGCTTCTGGCCGGCGCGTGGTACCTCACCCGAATGTCCAGCGTGTTTCACGGCCGACGTCCCGCTGTCAATCCGCGCGCACGATCGCCGCGACGGGGCCGCCGCCCTGAGGGCCCTGGTGGAGGGCTCCGACGGACACGAACACCGCCGGGTCCCCCACGGTCGCCGCAGTCACGCCACCCACGGCTCCCTTGATCTGACGATGATGGTGCACGTCGGAATCGTCAAGCATCAGTTGGCGCCGGCCGCGCAGCATGCCCCGGGTATCCGCCTCGCACTTGAGGAACACGCCGACGAGCCGGTCGCCGAGGTCGGTGTGATGCGGTCGCTCGGGGAGCTCCAGCCCGGCACTGCGAATGGCCTCCCAGATGCCGTCCTGATCGATGGCGTCCTTCATCTCGCTGTGCCCGACGCGGTACCGGCTGCGGACACCAGCGGCGTTGCCGACGACCACGATCTGGGCGCGGTCGAGCTCGACACCGGACGAGCAGGACGCGACGCTCGAATACAGATCGGTGTTCTGACAGATTTCCTCGGCCGCGGGGACTGAATCGATCTCCCCCAGGGCGTAGGCGATCCCGAGTCCCGTGGTGCCGTTGGAGATGTCCATGGAGTACAGCGTGTCCTCGGTGAACACCGTCTCCCCGCGGGCGTGCGCATCGGCGATGGTCTCCTGGACCAGCAGCGGCGTCTTGGTCTGCACGTAGTGCACGTCCGCGACGTCGGTGATACCGGCCTCCGCCATGGCCCGCTTCACGCCTTCGGCGACCTTCTCCACCATCGCGGGCCGCCCGATGTCCTCAGGCAGCAACACGTCGGACATGGCAAAGCCGACGGACAGGCGCTTGTCGTCGGTGTCCACGCCCTTGTCATCACCCACACGGGCGAACACCGTGGCGTGCGGCGTGATGACGCCATCGCAGCCGCCTGACCACGCCATCGGGATCTGCTTGACGTCCGCTTCGCTGCGCGAGCCCTTGTCCAGCAGCACGCCACGAAACGCCTGATCGGACAGGATGCGGGTGAAGTCGTTGACCCCCCCATTGCCCTCGGTCTTGCCGATGACCGCAATGACCTCATCCGCGCCGAACACGCCCTCATCGATGAGGTCGGCCAGCCCGGAGGCATCGCTCACGCTCTTGATCTCGACCTTGCGTACCTCGAACGGCATGGGACCTCACTCGGATCACTCGGATCACTCGGATCGGCAACCTACGACGCTACTCGGAGGACGGCGGGCTGCCCAATGTAGACATCCGACGATGGGACCCCGTCCACGCTAGCGTTCTCTGCCAATCGTCACGCCGAGTTTCCCGAGGTTGTCGGCCCATGACCGTTCTGCCACGTGCTGCGGAAGGCCCGTCGCTGTCCGCCGGACGCCCCCTTTCGGAGGTGCTGGCGACACCGATTCTGAGCGGCGCGAGAGTGCTGGCGGGCCACGCGGGCCTCGGGCGGACGGTCGAACGCCTCAACGTGATGGAGGTTCCCGACATCCGCCCGTGGGTCAAGCCCCATGAGTTTCTCCTCACCACCGCCTATCCGCTGCGTGACCGGCCGGAGGACCTCCCGGAGCTGGTGGCCGACCTGGCCGCGGCGGGGTTGGCGGGAATCGGCATCAAGCTCGGCCGCTACCTCGACGTCCTGCCCGACGAGGTTCTGCGTGTGGCCGACGACGTGGACTTTCCCGTCGTGCTGTTGCCCGACGGGGTCGGCTTCGACGAGATCCTGAACGAGGTCCTCACCGGCATCCTCAACCGCCAGGCGGAGGAGTTGGCCCGCTCGCAGCGCATCCACCGCGCGTTTCTGCAGCTGGTCCTGCAGGGACACGGCCTGGTCGAACTCACCCGCGATCTGGCCGACCTGCTCGATGCCCCGACGGCGGTCATCGCGGAGGACGGCCAGGTGCTGGCCTCCGCGCGGCTCGGGGACGCCGGCTGCCCGGACACCGCGTCGACCGCCACGCTGCACTCCGGCCTGTCCACGATCACCATCGGGGACATCGAGGTTGCCTGCACGGCCGTGCGCATCACGGCCGGCGCCCGGCGCCACGGGCACGTCGTCGCACTGGGGATCGGCGCGGACCCGCCCGACGACCAGGTCACCCTGGAGAGCGCCGCGACCGTCGCCGCCCTGACGCTGACCAAGCAGGCGGAGGTCCAGGCGGTCGAGGACAAGTACCGATCGGACCTCATGCACGACCTGCTGCGTCCCATCGAGGACCCCGACGACATTCGCCGGCGCGCACGTGGATTCGGCTGGAACCTGGACCGCCGCCTGATCGCCCTGGTCCTGCGTCTGGACGACGTTCCCGATCCCGTGATGCCCGACGAGACCACGCGACGTCCACCGTTGACCACCACGATCCGACAGCTGGCGACTGCCCGCGACCCTCACGCTGCGGTCGTTCGCTTCAGTCACGAGGTGGTCGCGCTCACCGAGGCCTTCGACGGCACGACGGGGCGCATCGACGCGCGTCGGTTCGTGCAACGACTGCTGGACGAGACCCGGCAGGTCATCGGGATGTCAGCCTCGGCCGGGCTGTCGCGCCCCGTCACCGAACTGGCCGCGATCGCCGGCGCCTACGACCAGGCCTCGCGGGCGCTGACCATCGGCCGGGACATCCACGGGCGGGGAGCCGTGACCCACTTCGACGAGCTCGGCGCCTACCGGGTGCTGTCGCTGGTGGAGGACCGCGCCGAGTTGGAGTCGTTCGCCGCCGAAGTGCTCGGAGAGCTGATCGAGGAGACCGACACGGCGGCCGACCTGCGCCACACCCTGCAGGTCCTGCTGGAGGCCGGCGGCAATGTCGCGGAGGCGGCCCGCCGGTTGCACTTCCACTACAACACGCTGCGCTACCGGATCGACAAGCTGTCCTCCATCGTCGGGCCGTTCACGAGCGACGCACGCGTGCGCCTGGACGTCCAGCTGGCGCTGCTGGTCCACGGGATGCGCGGTGTCGATGAACGACGCCGCGCGTGACACCCCAGCCGGGGTCACAGCTCACCGGCGGCCAGCCGTTCGCGGACGTCGTCGGCGCGTCGTACAGGCCATCCGGCAGCCAGTGCTCGAGGATGTCCCGGTCGATCTCGTCCAACCTCGAGGTCACCGATGGTGGGGCACGACGGTCACCGGGACGTCGCTGTGCTGGACGAGCGAGCCTGCCACGCTCCCGAGCAGCAACCGGCCGACAGGACCGAGGCCACGGGTGCCGACCACCAGCAGCTCAGCGGATCGGTCCCGGACGATGTCCAGGAGGGTCGTCCGAGCATCCCTGTCCCGGATCTCGAGGTCGAACGGGATCCCGGCGTCCTGGAGCGGCTGGCACCAGCCGGCCACCTCGGCACGGACGGTCGCCTCGTCGGGCGGCGGGACCGCGACGTAGCCGTCGGTCACCGGGCCCGGCACGATGACGTTGGCGACCACCAGCTGCGCGTCCACCTGTCGCGCCAACGTGCCGGCAGCGCGCAGGGCCCGCAGAGAATCCTCCGACCCGTCGATCCCGACCACGATCCGGTTGAGGTGCTCGAGCTCCGTGGCGGCGCCGTGGCGAAGGACCGTGACCGGGCAGGGAGCGTGCTCGCACAGCTGTCGGCTCACCGAGCCCAACAGCAGTCCCCTGAACCCACCGAGGCCGCGGGAGCCGACCACGATCATCAGCGTGCCGTGACGGGCGGCGGCCAGAATCGCGGCTGCCGCGGGCCCACGCCCCGCGTGCAGCGTCACCGTGGCCGCGTCCGCACCCAGCTCCTCCTCGATGAGCGCACGAAGCTGTTCGGTGACGGCGGTGGTGATCTCGTCAGGGTCGGCGAGGTGGAGCGGACCCACGGACACGACCGCGTCGGAGGGGTACTGCCAGGCCCACAGCGCGTGGAGGGGCAGGCCGCGGGCCGCAGCGACGCTCGCCGCCCATCGCAACGCCGCACGGGAGTCCGCTGACCCGTCGATACCGACCAGCATGTTGTCCATGGCCGCTGCTCCCAACCGGGCCATGATCGTGCCCTGCCGGCGGTCCCGCGCAAAGGGCCTTCGGACCCTTCCGTACCGGGGCACCCGTCATCGACGGCCGGATGCCAACGTCACCAGGAGAGCCCGAGGTACTGGGTCTCCAGAAACTCGTGGATGCCGTGGAAGCCGCCCTCTCGGCCGATGCCCGACTCTTTCATCCCGCCGAACGGAGCGGCGGCGTCGGAGATGACGCCGCGGTCGATCGCGACCATCCCCGACTCCAGCTGGCGTCCCACCGCGATCCCGGTGCCCTTGTCCGCCGCGAAAACGTACGAGATCAAGCCGAATTCCGTGTCGTTGGCCATGCGGATCGCCTCGTCCGTGGACTCGAAGGTCACGATCGGCGCAACCGGCCCGAACACCTCGTTGCGGGTGAGGGTGGAGCCGTGCTCGACCCCGTGCACCACGTGCGGCGCGATGAAAGCGCCACCTTCGGGAG
>JBDNIX010000408.1:0-5216 GCA_041688045.1 Nitriliruptoraceae bacterium | reverse complement strand
GGTAGCGACCACCCAGACCACGGAGCGTGTGACCCGGCGCAACGGTGTCGACCCATCGACGCGAAACGCGACCCTCCGAGTAGGGTGCAGCCCGCCGGTGCGCGGTGGCCACCGGCTCCCCCTCACGACCCCGGAGACCTCCCGTGGCGGACGACGAGACCATCCTGTCCGATTCCCATGCCGACGCGGGACCCGGGGCTCCATCCGGTCCCCTGGACCGGTTCTTCAGACTCCGCGACAACGACACGACCGTGCGTACCGAGGTGATCGCGGGGGCGACCACCTTCCTGGCCATGGCCTACATCGTGTTCGTCAACCCGGACATCCTGAGCGCCACCGGGATGGACTTCGGAGCGGTTTTCGTCGCGACCTGCCTGGCGGCGGCGATCGGGACCCTGATCATGGGGCTGTGGGCCAAGCTGCCGATCGCGCAGGCCCCCGGGATGGGTCTCAACGCCTTCTTCGCCTTCACGGTCGTGCTCGGCATGGGCATCCCGTGGGAGACCGCCCTGGCGGCGACGTTCGTGTCCGGTGTGCTGTTCCTGATCCTGGCGTTGACCGGGGTCCGCGAAAGCGTGATCAATGCCATCCCCATGCAGTTGAAGTTGGCCGTCGGTGCCGGCATCGGGCTGTTCATCGCCTTCATCGGTCTGCAGAACGCCGGCATCGTGGTCGCGGACGAGGCCACGCTGGTGAGCCTCGGCGACCTCGGCGCATCCACCACGCTGCTGGCCATCTTCGGGATCGTCGTCACCGCCCTGTTCCTGCTGCGTGGCTTCAAGGGGGCGGTCTTCTACGGGATCCTCGTCACATCACTCGCGGGTGTCGCGGTCGGCCTGATCGACCCACCGACGGGAGTGGTCTCGACACCTCCCAGCCTCGCGCCGACGTTCGCCGCCGGACTCGGCGCACTGTCCGAACTGGTCAGCGTGGAGATGCTGGTCGTGGTGTTCACCATGCTGTTCGTCGACTTCTTCGATACCGCGGGCACGTTGATCGCCGTCACCAACCAGGCCAACCTGCTGACGCCGGAAGGCGAGCTTCCCAACGCCAGCCGCGCGCTGGTGGCCGACTCCACCGCGACGATCGCCGGCGGTGTGCTCGGCACCTCGACGACCACGTCCTACATCGAATCGTCTGCCGGCGTGGGAGCCGGCGGCCGGACGGGGTTGACCTCGGTCGTGACCGCCGTGCTGTTCCTGCTGACCCTGGTGTTCTCGCCGTTGCTGGGCGTGGTGACGGCTCAGGTCACGGCTCCAGCGCTCATCATCGTCGGCGTCATGATGGCCAAGGGCCTCGGTGACATCGACTGGGGCGAGATGGAGTATGCGATCCCGGCGTTCATCACCGTCATCGCGATGCCGTTGACCTACTCGATTGCCACGGGGATCGCGCTGGGACTGGTGCTGTTCCCGCTGCTGATGGTTTTCCGTGGCCGCGCCCGTGAGGTGTCGCCGATCATGTACGGCCTGTTCGTGGTGTTCGTCGGCTACTTCATCTGGCTGGTCGACTGATCGAAGGAGCCAGCGGCGGCACGGACGGCGGGTAGCACCTCGCCAACGCACGACGACCGCTGACTCCGAGCGTCCGGTAGACACGACCCAGGTGGTTGTCGACGGTCCGAACCGACACATCGAACTCGTCGGCGAGTTGCGATGAACTCACCCCCTCTACCGCGCGTCGGGCCAGCTCCCGCGCGCGGTGGGGCAGGGTCACGACCGGCACGCCCGCGAGCACGTCGGTCCCCACCCCGGCACAGCTCGTCCGCAGACCGGCGAGCAGCTGGCCCGTCCGGTGTCCGGCTCCGAACCTCTGTGCATGGACCAGCAACTCGGCGGCCAGAAAACGTCGGCCTGACGCGGCGACGTCCATCGCGACGGCTTCCAACCGGCTGCCGTCGGCACCGGCCATCGCCTCGGCCGCGGCCAGCACGCGGCGGCCATGTGGGGTCGGGCACCGATCCTCCTGGGACTGCAGGCGACCGGTGGATTCTCTGCCGGCGCCCAGTCGGACCGCCAACTCCCAGGCCGCCAGCGCCGACATCTCCAGACCCTGCGCCACCGCCACGTCCCCGACCGAGATGGCGTCACGACCGACCGAGCTCGGGTCCTCGACGACGGCCGCGATCTCCACCTCGGCCTGTCTCGCACAGGCCTCTACCCGCGGCATGTCGGTGCGGTCATTCTCGATGGTGTCGAGCCAACGCCGGGCTCCGGTCGGCGCGCCGCCCCGCACCATGGCCAGGGCCAGCCGGGCAACGACCAGGGGACGGATCCGCAGCGGGTCGGACCGGCCGAACGCGACGGTGGCGTCGTGCAGCCAGCGTCGTGCCCGAACGATGTCACCGCTGAGGAGGTGCAGGTGTCCCGCGACCGCCAGCCACCACCCCCGGTCGTCCTCCCGACCGGAGACGAGCGCCCGATCCAACGTGCTGTTCACCCGGGCCGCGGCATGGTCGGTCTCTCCATGGCCGGCGAGGTAGTGGGTGAGGAGCACGGCCATCCCGACCGGCAGTGTCCGCGTTGCGTCGGGGTCGAAGCGTGGCTGATCAGGCACCCAGGTCCGCAGGACGGCATCGCCCGGCGCTTCGTCCAGGGCGATCACCGCGGCGACCCCACCGAGCAGACGAGTCGGTCCCGTGCGAGCAGCCTCGCGAGTCCGATCCAGGTCCTGCAAGTACGACCTGGTCGTGGCAAGCCGGCCAACCGCAGCGGCCATGAGCGCGTAGTGGGCGCGCGCCTCCATCCGCATCGGGGTATCGGCGTTCGGTCGGCGTGGCGCAACGCCGGTGGGCGCAACGCCGGTGGGTCCAGCGGCGGGTCCAGCGGCGGCGGGCGCGGCGGCGGGCGCAACGCCGGTGGGCCCAGCGGCGACCACGTCCGGTGCGGCGTCCGCGCTTCCGGTCCGCCCGACGGCTGCGCGGAGCCGTTGCGCCGCTCGCTCACGGGTGGCGGGATCCAGCCGTGACCGGAGTACCTCGCCGCTGTTGGCATGAGCGACAACGAGTCCCCGCCGTCCTCCGGCCGTCTCCCACCGGACGACATCCTGAACGGCGAGCTCCTCGAGGCAGGTCGGAGCGATCAGCTCCGCAACGACGGACGGAGACAGGGGTCCACCCAACGCGACGAGCTCCGCGGCGGCGAGCAGCACCGGATCGGACCGATCGAGGAGGTCCACGACGTGCGTGCGGACGCGATGGACGGGCAGTGGCGCGACAGCGCGCCAGACATCACCGTCCCGCTGCGCGGCGCCCGTCTCCACAGCGTCCTGGGCGAGTTCCACACAGGTGCTGGGAACGCCCTCGGCATAGTGGCGCAGCTGGGCCAGCAGCACGGCGTCTGCCCGAGCTCCGAGCACCGCCTCGACCAGGCACTCGATCTCCGTGTCGTCGAACGGATCCAACGTCACCTGCTGGCAGAGGTCGGCGTCCATGCAGGCGGCGATCGAGGCCGGTAACGCGTGACCGTGGGTGACGGCGACCAGCACGCTGACCCATGGAACCTCCCGGATGGCCCCCTCCAGGCCCAGGGCAGTCGTCGGATCCAGCAGATGTGCGTCGTCGACCGCGATCAGCAATTGCCCGCCACGCGCCAGGTCCACCATGCGGGCGGTGACGGTGTCACGCACCTCGGCCAGGGTGAGGTGTTCCTGTCCGGCGAGCTCCGGCAGGGACGTCCGGAGCCCCCCGAACGGGACCCGTCGGGGATCCCCCACGCCGTCGACCGTCACCACGGGGCCGGGATAGGCCTCGGCGACCGCGGCCACGACCCGGGTCTTGCCGACACCCCGCGGACCCCGCAGTGCGACCGAGCGACCCTGCGCCGCATGGGCCGCCGCGGCGGTCACCAGATTCCGACGCCCGATCAGGGGCCAGCCCGTGGTCCCGGCCACCGACGACCGGGTGTGCGCCGGCCCATCGTCGTCCGGGGGCACGGCAGCGCCACGCCCCCGACGTGCCCCCTGTGCGCCCATCGACCGGACACTAGAGGCTCGCGCGCGGTGGCGCGCGTCCGCCGCTGAAGCGAAGTGACCGTGAGGAGGTCGGTTGGCTTCACCGGAGGGCCGCCCGCGGTCAGACGGTCTCCACGCGCTCACCCCGGATCGCCAGCCCGCCGTCGGGACCGACGTCGACCGTGACCTGCGCACCGTCGGCGAGCTCGCCGGCCAGCATCGCCTTGGCGAGTTGATCCTCGAGGTGCTTGCGAATGACCCGCTTGAGCGGACGCGCCCCATACAACGGGTCGTACCCCAGTTCGGCGAGCACGTCCATGGCCGCGTCGGTCACGGTCAGGCTGAGGTCACGCTCCGCGAGCCGCTGACGCAGACGCTCCAACTGGATGTCGACGATCTCGCGCAGTTGCTCCTTGGCCAACCGCTCGAAGATCACGACCTCGTCGATGCGGTTGAGGAACTCCGGACGGAAATGACCGCGCACGTCGTTCATGACCCGGTCGCGCAGCACCTCCGGCGAGATGTCCGCGTCGAGGATGTGTGTTGAGCCGAGGTTGGAGGTCATGATCACGACCACGTTGCGGAAGTCGACCGTCCGGCCCTGCCCATCGGTGAGACGGCCGTCGTCGAGCACCTGGAGCAGCACGTTGAAGACGTCCGGGTGCGCCTTCTCGACCTCGTCCAGGAGCACCACGCGATACGGGCGTCGGCGCACGGCCTCGGTGAGCTGACCCGCGTCCTCGTACCCGACGTAGCCGGGGGGTGCACCGATGAGGCGGGCGATGGTGTGCTTCTCCTGGTACTCACCCATGTCGATGCGGATCATGGCGCGTTCGTCATCGAACAGGAACTCCGCCAGAGCACGCGCCAGCTCGGTCTTGCCCACCCCGGTCGGGCCGAGGAAGAGGAACGATCCCAGCGGTCGGTCCGGATCGGCGATCCCCGACCGCGATCGGCGCACGGAGTTGGCCACGGCCTCGACCGCTTCGTTCTGGCCCACGACCCGGCCGTGGAGCTGTTCCTCGAGGTCGATGAGCTTGGCCGCTTCGGATTCGATGAGCCTGGTGACCGGGAGGCCGGTCCAGTGCCCGACGATCTCCGCGATCTCGACGTCGGTGACTTCCTCCTCCAGCAGGCTGTCACCTTCCGCACGCATCGCCGTGATGCGGCTGCTGGCCTCCGCCAGGTTCTTCTCCAGTTCGGGGATCCGCGCGTAACGCAACTCCGAGGCGCGCTCGTAGTTGCCGTCGCGTTCGGCCGCGGAT
>JBDNIX010000407.1:0-5662 GCA_041688045.1 Nitriliruptoraceae bacterium | reverse complement strand
CTGTCGGGCGCTGTCGGGACGCGCACCGGCGGACGGTCTGCTGATCCGACGCGTGCTGTTCTGACGTGCCGAACGCCCCGACCACGATGGGTCGGGGCGTTCGGCCGTCCCCGGGCGTGGCGCCGTTGTCGCGCTACGCCCGGTCGGTACGATCAGATGTCGTAATACAGCTCGAACTCGTGCGGGTGCGGGCGAAGAGCCACCGCGGCCACCTCGTTGTCCATCTTGTACTCGATCCAGGTCTCGATGAGGTCCTCGGTGAAGACGCCCCCTTCGAGCAGGAACTCGTGATCCTCGGCGAGACCCTCCAGGGCCTCCTCGAGGGAACGCGGGACCGATGGCAGGTTGGCCAACTCCTCGGGCGGCAGGTCGTAGATGTCCTTGTCGACCGGATCAGCGGGCTCGATCTTGTTGCGGATCCCGTCGAGTCCGGCCATCAACATGGCACTGAACGCGAGGTAGGGGTTCGACGACGGGTCGGGGACCCGGAACTCGATGCGCTTGGCCTTGGGGGAGTCCCCGGAGATCGGGATCCGCACGGCGGCCGACCGGTTTCGAGCCGAGTACACGAGGTTGACGGGCGCCTCGTACCCGGGAACGAGCCGACGATAGGAGTTGGTCGTGGGGTTGGTGAAGGCCAGGACCGACTTGGCATGTGCCAGTAGTCCGCCGATGTACCAGCGCGCCACGTCAGACAGTTGGCCGTAGCCCGATTCACTGAAGAACAGGGGCTCACCGTCCTGCCAGAGCGACTGGTGGGTGTGCATCCCCGAGCCGTTGTCACCGAAGATCGGCTTCGGCATGAAGGTCACCGTCTTGCCCGCAGCAGCGCCGGTGTTCTTGACCACGTACTTGAAGGTCATGAGCTTGTCGGCGATCTTCGCGAGACTGTCGAACTCGATCCCGATCTCGCCCTGCCCACCGGAGCCCACCTCGTGGTGGTGCAGCTGGGTCTGGATGCCGAACACCTCGAGGTTGTGGACCATCTCCGAACGCAGGTCGGTGAAGTGGTCCATCGGGGGAACCGGGAAGTAGCCGCCCTTGGTACGCGGCTTGTAGCCCTTGTTGCCGCCCTCCTCGTCCTTGCCGGTGTTCCATGCTCCCTCGATCGAGTCGACCTCGTAGAACGAGGCGTTTCCCCCCGAGTCGAAACGGACCGAGTCGAAGATGAAGAACTCGGCCTCGGGTCCCATGAACGAGGTGTCCGCGATACCGGTCGAGGCGAGGTAGGCCTCGGCCTTCCGCGCGATGTTGCGTGGGTCGCGGGAGTAGGCCTCACCGGTGATCGGATCGTGGATGTGGCAGTACAGCATCAGGGTCTTGCGCTCGCGGAACGTGTCCTCCACGGCCGTGGTCGGATCCGGGATCAGCAACATGTCGGATTCCTGGATGCCCTGGAACCCGCGGACCGACGACCCGTCGAAGTAGATGCCGTTCTCGAAGGTGCTGGCGTCGACGTTCGTCGTGGGGAACGTCGTGTGCTGTGTGACCCCCGGAAGATCGACGAAACGCAGGTCGATGAACTCGAACCCTTCGCTTTCGATCAGGTCGAGCACGTCCTGTGCGGTTTGCGGTGAGCTTCCCAACTTCTCGCTCCTTGTGGTGGCTGACTCCGAACACTAGGCCGGGCACCGCCGGTGCGGCGGTGGCCTCTTTGGCGGGGTCTGATGACGGTGCAGGTGGGCGAGGCGCCCGGTACCGACGCAGCCTGGCGCACGGCTCGTGCGTCGGGCCACGGTTGGGGCTCGGCTGGACGCCCCGCCCGGCCGTGGCGGGCGCTCGCGCGCCCACGTCGGTCCCGCATGAAGCACCCTACGAAGACGCTGTGCCGTCAGCTTTTCTCGATCGTTTCGGGCGTGTTACGTGCCGCAGCCGATCTGCGCGACACGCGGGGTCCGGGCTGCCGCCTCAGTCGTTCCGGCTGCCGGTCGCTGACCGGATCTCTGACTAGATTGAGCCGCGACGCCCGTCCCCCACCACGAAGATGTCACCGTGTATTCGTCGATCCTGTTGGCCCAGTCCGATGAACCTCTGGAGATCGAGCCTGTCAGCGATGTTGCCGAGTTGCTGGCCGGCAACATCGACAACGAGCTCCTGTCGCTGCTGATCCTGCGGCTGGTGTCGCCGGGCCTCAGCATGCTCATCATCCTGGTGGCTGCGGCCATCCTGGCATCGTTGGCCAAGCGGCTCATCAACAACATCGTTGGACGGATGAAGGATCCGGAGCTCGCCACGGCACGTCGTGGTCTGCGGCGCCGGGTGGGGTTGGCGGCCGAGGATCGCCAGGAGGGCCTCCGCCGGGTCCAGCGCGCGGATGCACTGGGCGCCCTTGCGTCGAGCATCACCAAGGTCGTGATCTGGTCGATGGCCCTGATCATGGCACTCGGTCAGGTTGGTGTGCAGCTCGGCCCGCTGATCGCCGGTGCCGGCATCATCGGCGTCGCCGTCGGGTTCGGCGCGCAGGACCTCGTCAAGGACTTCCTGTCCGGGGTCTTCATGCTGATCGAGGACCAGTACGGACTCGGTGACATCGTCGACGTCGGCGAGGCGTCGGGAGTCGTGGAGGGCATCTCGCTACGAAGCACCCGGATCCGTGATGTCGAAGGCACGCTCTGGCACGTCCCCAACGGTGAGATCCGGCGGGTCGGGAACAGCAGTCAGGACTGGGCGCGTGCGCTGGTGGACATCGGTGTCGCGTACGGCACGGACATCGACGCCGCCAGCGACATCATCGGGCGCGTCGCGGTGGAGATGTCCCACGAAGCAGAGTTCAAAGACCTGTTCCTCGACGAGCCCGATGTCTGGGGGGTGCAGGCGCTGGGAGCCGACAGCGTGGACATCCGTCTGGTGATCAAGGTCGTCCCCGGCAAGCAGTGGGCGATCATGCGTGAACTGCGGGCACGGATCAAGAAGGCGTTCGATTCCGCGGAGATCGAGATTCCCTATCCGCAACGAACCGTGTGGTTGCGCACCGAGCAGCCGGTCGCCCTGGGGGATTCCCACGCCGAGCGTTTCCATCTGCCGGTCCCCGACGAAGACGTGCGGCAACGGGCCGTGGATGCATCGAAGGTGGGGTCCGCTGGCAAGATGGTCGACGACCTCGAGGAAGCCACGCCCGACGAGCTCGAGGAGACGGCGGCCGATCCGCTGGACCCGACGCGCTAACGGTTCGGCCGGGCGCGATCGCGACGATGTCGGCAGGTGTGCCGTAGGCGCGGTTCCGGACGCCGTCACGTCTCCCGGGCGGCTGTCAGCGAACGTGAGGGTCGCCGCGCGTGGGCCGCTTCAGCAGGGCCCTCCGCCGGGCTGGCCGGGGGAGGGCTGCCAGGCCTTGGCGTCCATGGCCTGCTGGCCGGCGTGGTAGCTGGAGCGCACCATCGGCCCGGATTCGACGTGATCGAAGCCGAGTTCCACCTCGCCGTAGCTGCGGAAGGTGTCGAACGTCTGGGGAGTGACGTACCGGTCGAGGTGCAGGTGCTGCGCCGACGGTTGCAGGTACTGGCCGATCGTGAGCGTGTTGACGCCGGCCGCCTTCAGGTCACGCATGCAGTCCAGTACCTCGTCGTCGGTTTCTCCCATACCGACGATGAGGTTGGACTTCACGGCCGTGGTGCGGGGGAACCGCTCCCGAGCGAGCGCCAGGAACGTGAGCCCGCGGTCGTAATCGAACGACGGGCGGATGGTCGGGAACAGCCGCCGTGTGGTTTCGAGGTTGAAGGCGAAGACGTCGGGCTCGGCGGTGACGACCTGGTCCAGGGCAGCCGATCCCTGTGCCGGGTCGTGGCCGTAGCCGAAGTCGGAGGGTAGGACCTCGATGCCGACGTCGGGGGTGCGTGCGCGGATCTGGCGGATGGTTTCTGCCACCAACCAGGCACCCTGGTCGTCGAGATCGTCACGGGCGACCATGGTCACCACCGCAAAACGCAGCCCGAGGTGTTCGACGGCCTCGGCGACCCGGCGGGGTTCGTCGGTGTCGTACGCGGCGGGCTTGCCGGTCTTGATCTGACAGAACCCGCAGCGGCGCGTGCAGTCCTCACCGCCGATCAGGAAGGTCGCCTCGCGCATCTCCCAGCATTCGTAGATGTTGGGGCAGGCGGCCTGGGCACAGACGGTGTTGAGCTCGAGGCCCTCCATCAGCTTGGTGACGTCCGTGAAGTTGTCACCGAAGCTGGCTTTGACCTTCAACCACTCGGGCTTGCGCCCCCCGGGTAGGGTGGTGTCGACCGACTTGCGCACCACACCGGCCCGTTGCACGCGGTCCTTCGAGAGGACTGACAGGGTGCGAGCCCCGGCAGGGATGACGGGTCGGGTGTCGCTCACGGATACTCCTTCTCGGGTCGAGAGTTGGGATGGTCGAGCGCGGCGATGTCGACGGCTTCGAGGGTAGCGCCGAACAGGTCGCCTGCCGCCCGCTCCACCGCCACCGCGACCTCCTCGATCGCGACATCGACGCCGAGATCCGCCAGGGACGTCACCCCGCGATCCGCGATGCCACACGGCACGATGCCGCTGAAGTGCGAGAGGTCCGGCGCGACGTTCACCGCGAACCCGTGAGACGTCACCGCGCCACTGGCCACGCGCACGCCGATTGCGGCGATCTTGGCATCACCGACCCAGACACCGGTGAACCCTTCGGACCGCTCGCCGGTGACGCCGAACCCCGCCAGCGTGGCGATGAGCAGCTCCTCGAGGCTCCTGACGTAGTCGACGACGCCGCGGATGGAGGCCAGTTTCAGGATCGGGTAGCCGACCAGTTGCCCTGGACCGTGATAGGTGATGTCGCCGCCGCGATCGACCTCGACCAGGTCGATACCCATTGCGTTGCGCTGTGCGTCGTCGACCAGCAGATGGGAGCGGTCCGTGCGCTTTCCCAGGGTGTAGACCGGCGGATGCTCGACGAGCAACAACGCGTCGCGACCACGCCCCGCCTGACGGTCCGCCACCAGACGCTGCTGCAGGGCCCACGCCTCGAGGTAGGGGACCGTGCCGAGGCGCGCGACCGCCAGCGGCCGGACCTGCTCCTCACGCAGGTCCGCGGGGGAGATGGTCGGCCGCAGGGGTGCGGTCACACGCCGAGCTCGGCGGCGAAGTCGTGGGTTTCGAGGATGTACTTGAGGTCCTGCAGGAACCTGGCGGCGTCGGCCCCGTCGACCATCCGGTGGTCGTAGGACAGGCACAGATACGACATCCAGCGGATCGCGAGCGAGTCGCCGTAGGCATCGGAGACCACGATCGGTCGCTTCTCGATGGCGCAGGTCGCCAGGATGGCAACCTCCGGCGGGTTGAGGATCGGTGTGTCGAACAGGGTCCCGACCGACCCGGTGTTGGTGACCGTGAAGGTCCCCCCCGATATCTCGTCGGGCTGGATCTTCTTGTTGCGGGTCCGACCGGCCAGGTCGGCGATCCTTCGAGCGAGCGCAGGGACGTTGAGGTCGTTTGCGTCCTTGATGTTGGGCACCAGGAGTCCGCGTTCGGTGTCGACGGCCATCCCGAGGTTCACATAGCCGTGGTAGGTGACCTGGCCCCCGTCGAGATCCATCGACGAGTTCAACACGGGGTGCCTGGGCAGCACCATGCACACGGCTCGCGAGATCAGCGGGAGGGGCGACAGCGAGGTGCCCTCCTTGGCCTTGAAGGCATCCTTCTTGGCTGCACGCAGGTT
>JBDNIX010000406.1:0-3664 GCA_041688045.1 Nitriliruptoraceae bacterium | reverse complement strand
TGCTAAAATTCTCGATTTCTGCATTCGCACATGTAGATTAGTTATGCGGTGTTTGTGTTTTACTTAAGCACACGACGACACGGTCATTGTTTTTAGAAGGAACACAGGGTATTATTTGTTCTGAGATCAGGGACTTGGCCAACGTCAGCACTGACAGCAGAAGCGAAGAGAAAAGTGGTGGCGTTATAGCAAGGGGGGGACCCGGAGTTGGCGTGCGGAAACTCTGTACAGAATGAGCGCAGCCTGCTGGCGCGAGATCAGCTGCCAGTTGCGGAGTGGCGCTCTCCACAATCTCTCATCTGGTCGTCGAAGGACGGAACGGCGGCAGCCGGGGCAGCCGTAGCGACCGCCGTGACGGCGCCGACGAACGATGCCGTCACGACGGCCGCCCAACGTTGGCGACGCGTGGACGAGGACCGTCGAGGACGGCCGATGCGGGAGAGGCCGATGATCAGCGGAGTCCGAGCTTCAGCGAACATGCTGGCCACGCGCCCCACCCCTGGATGGCCAGGAGTTTCTCGGCGCGCAGGATCTGTTCCGCCCGAGAGTTCTGGTGCGGGTAGCCCGTCCCGCCGACGGCCTGCCACGAACCGAGGCTGAACTGCAACCCGCCGTAGTAGCCGTTGCCGGTGTTGATCGACCAGTTCCCACCCGCTTCGCACTGGGCAAGCCGGTCCCAGACCTGGTTGCGCTCCGCCTGCTGCTGCGCCACACGCTCCTCCTCGAGGCGCTGCTGCTCGAGTAGGGCCTGCTCCTCTTCCAGTCGGCGCTGTTCCTCGGCGTCGATCTCGGCCTGTGCGTCACGGCGCTCGTCCAGCGCCGACAACTCGACGCGCTCGACGAGGTCCATGGACCGGGCGACGAACAGCGCTGCCTCCCAGCGCAGCACCGGGTCGTCGGGACAGAACTCCACCAGCGAGTCGCTACAGCCTGCCGTGATGCCGGCTTCGGCCAGACGGTTGATGGCGTCCTCGTGCACGCCGCCGATGCCGTCGAAGGCCACGGTCTCGGTGGGTTCGGGCTCGAAGCCGCGGGCCAGTAACGACGCCAACTGTCCGCGGGTGATCGGGTCCTCCGGACAGAAGTCGATCGCGGAGCAGCCGCGCGTAATGCCGGCGGCGGCCAACGAGTTCACCCCGACCGCGTGCGCCGTGTCATCGACATCGGCAAAGAATCCGCTGCCCTCGTACGGCAGCCCCAACGCCTCGGTGAGCAGTGTTGCCATCTGGCCCCGGGTCAATGCCTCGTCCGGACAGAAGTCGGCTTCTGCGCAGCCGTTGACGACGCCTTCCTCCACGAGGGCATCGATGGCGGGGCCGTAGCCGGCGCTCGTGACGTCATCGAAGACGTCCGAAGCCGCAGCCGGTGGCGGGGAGAAGATCGTGCCAGCCAGGAAGGCTGCCGCGACGAGGGTGAGGGTGGTGGTGAGGGTGGTGGACGCGCAGCGACGCAACAAGAGGGAGACTCCGGGTTCGGGAAGGCCGAACTTGGTCGGCTCGAGGGCGCTCGCACAACCCCGACACGGTCTATCTGGGGCGGCTGCGGCCCCGAACGGTGACCGACCCGGCGAGGCAGTGCAACCGCACCCCTGGCCGTCTGTCCACCGGCCGAGCCGCTCACGCGGGCGCCACGGTCACGCAGGCACGCATACAATGGCCTCAGGAGCATGACCTGTCGATATTGACATTCCTTCGACATTTCGGGCGGTCAGCGCACATCGCGCCATGCTGACCGTTCATTCGTCCAGGTCAACCGCCCAGGGACGCCGGCCGTGTCACCGGCTCCGACCCGATATCGGCCCGCGAGGTTGCCTATGGCACGCATGACACCCGACCAGCGACGAGCCTTCCTGGCCGCAGGAACGCGCACCGCGAAACTGGCCACCACACGCACCGACGGTCGCCCGCACGTGGCACCGGTGTGGTTTGTCATGGGCGGCGATGACGGGCTGTTCATGACCGGGGCGGACACCGTCAAGGGACGCAACCTGCGACGCACAGGTCAGGCCGCCCTGTCTGTCGACGACGAAACGCCGCCCTATGCCTTCGTCCTCGTGGAGGGAACCGTCAGGGTGGAGACCGATCCGGACGTACTCGCCCGATGGGCTCTGCCCATCTCCGCCCGCTACATGGGGGACGATCGTGCGGAGGAGTACGCACGCCGCAACGCGGTCCCCGGGGAACTCTTGATCCGGGTCCACCCCACCAATGTCGTTGCCGAAACCGGCGTCGCCGACTGATGCACCCCCCGGCGCCGGGCGCGATCCGTGCCGCGGTAACGCATGCGGCAGGTCCGTGCGCATGGCGTAGCCTGCCCGGCTGACCGACCGAGGATCGATGCCCCCGTGCCCGACACCATCGTCGGCCCGGAGCGCCGACTCGGCCGGGTCGAGTTCATCAGCCTGCTGTCGATGTCCATGTCGCTGGCTGCGCTCGGCATCGACCTGATGCTGCCGGCGTTCGAGCAGATGCGTGCGGACCTCGGACTCCCCTCCGGTTCCCCGGCGATCGCGGGGACCGTCACGGCCTACTTCCTGGGCATGGCTGTCGGGCAGCTCGGCTACGGGCCGCTGGCGGACCGCTACGGACGCCGCCCGGCCCTCTACCTCGGCTACGGGATGTACGCGATCGGAGCTCTGCTGGCCGCCGTCTCCCCGACCCTGCCCATGTTGGTCGCGAGCCGGGTCCTGTGGGGGCTCGGGGCCGCTGGTCCTGCGGTTGTCACCCGTGCCGTCATCCGCGACACGTTCGAGGGTGACCAGATGTCGCGCGCCATGTCGATGGTGGTTGCCGTCTTCATTCTCGTGCCGGTCGTCGCGCCTTCGATCGGCGCGGCCGCGATCACGGTCATGTCCTGGCGGTGGCTGTTCGTGGGGTGCGTCGCCGCTGCCGCGATCATGGCCGTGTGGGCGCGGCGCCTGCCCGAGACCCTGAAGACCGAAGACCGGTTGCCACTGCGCATCGGACGGGTCGCCCGTGCGGCCCGCTCCGTAGTGACCAATCGTCAGGCACTGCTCTACACCCTGGCGATGACCTCGCTGTACGGCGTGTTCACGTCCTACATCGCCAGTTCGGAGAACATCTTCGTCGGCATCTTCGACCAGGAGCGGCTGTACCCGATCATCTTCGGCGGCCTGGCGGCATCGATCGGTGTGTCGATGCTCGTCAACGCGCGGATCGTTCGGCAGGTCGGCACGTTGCGGCTGGCCCACCGGGTGCTGCTCGGCTACCTCGCGATGGCATCCGGGCTGGTGACGCTCGCGCTCGCCACGGACGGACGGCCGCCCCTGGTGCTGTTCGTCGCCGGCATGGCCGCGATGCTCTCCGCCCACGCACTGTTGATCCCGAACTTCACCACGATCGCGTTGGCGCCGATGGGGCACATCGCCGGGACCGCGTCATCGGTGGTTGGTGGGATCCAGCTGGGGGTCGGCGCAGCCCTCGGCCTGGTGCTCGACCGCATGTTCGACGGCAGCGTGCTCCCGCTCTCCCTCGGATTCCTCGGCTATGGAATCCTCGCGCTGAGCCTGGTGCTGGTCGCTGAACGCGGCAAGCTGTTCGGCCAACTCGCCGGCCGTGAGACGCTCGTTGCCCCCGCGCAGGTGCCCCCTCCGCCCGTACCGCAGGTTGAACCGGGGACAGCGAACGGCTGAGCAGCGGGTCAG
>JBDNIX010000070.1:0-9302 GCA_041688045.1 Nitriliruptoraceae bacterium | reverse complement strand
GTGCGGCAACATCGGTCGGCCGCTGAGCGACGCCGCATCCTCGACCGCACCGGACACGGTCCTCGTGGCCGAGCTCTCGAGCTTCCAGCTGCGGTTCGTCCACACCCTGCGGGCCCGAGCTGCCGTCGTCCTGAACGTTGCAGACGACCACCTCGACTGGCATGGCGACGCCGACTCGTACGGACAGGCGAAGGCCCGGATCTGGATCGGGCAGCACCCGGACGACTGGGCGATCGCCAACGCCGACGATCCGACGAGCACCGACCTGCGAGACCGGCACGCAGCCGGCCGCCACGCCTCCTTCTCCGCCACGCATCCCGTGCCGATCGGCGTCGGACGACAGGACGCGTCACTGGTGATGGCCCACCCCGACGGCGCGACCCGTGCCGTGGTGCCGCTGGCCGATCTGTCGAGCCAGGCACCCCACCACGTGAGCAATGTCGCGGCCGCGGCCACCGTCGCGATCCTCGCGGGGCTCGAGGCGTCCGCGGTTGCGGACGCGGCTCGCGCGTACCACGCCGGCGATCACCGGTTCCAGACGATCGCCGTCGTCGACGACGTCACCTACGTCAACGACTCGAAGGCCACCAACGTCCACGCGACGAGCGCCGCCCTGGACGCAGCGCCCGACATCGTCTGGATCGCCGGCGGACTGTCCAAAGGCGTCGAGCTACGTCCTCTGGGCGAGCACCTGCAGCACGTGCGCGCCGGTGTCTTCATCGGCACGGCCGCCGACGAACTCGCTTCGATCTGCGCACGGGCGGGCGTCCCGGCCCATCGATCCGATTCCATCGAGGCGGCGGTCGCGATCGCCGCGGAGCTGGCCGAGCCGGGCACGACCGTGCTGCTGGCGCCCGCGTGCGCCTCCTTCGACCAGTTCCGCGACTACGCGGAGCGGGGGGCGCGGTTCGGGGCTGCGGTCCGGATGCTGGCTGATGCCCGTCGCGCTGCTGCTGGTCGCGCTGATGCCGGTGACTCCGGGGACAGGACTGCACGATGACCCGTGACACCTCGCACGCCATGGACCGCTCGAAGGCCGGCGACCGTGCGATGACGGACGGGGGCGGACGTTTGTCGCGGTGGCGCGTGCCCGCCCGGTTCGCGTCCGGACCCTGGACCTCCGACGCGACCGGCATCACCGTGGTCACCGTGCTGTTGGTGATCCTCGGCCTGGTCATGAGCTTCTCCGCATCGTTCGTCGATGCGGCGGAGGCCGGCAATCCCTTCGCCGTGTTCACCCGACAGGCCAGCTGGGCGGCTCTCGGCGTCGTCGCCTTCGCCGTCACCGCGTCGCTCGATCACCGGCTGTGGCGGAGGCTGGCGTGGATCCTCATGGGGGTGTCCCTTGCCGGATTGGTCCTCGTGCTGATCGACGGCGTGGGCGTGGAGCGGTTCGGATCGACGCGCTGGCTCGGGATCGGACCACTCGTCGTGCAGCCGTCGGAGATCGCCAAGCTGGCCACGCTGCTGTGGCTCGCGGACGTGCTGGAGCGCAAGCGGCCCCGGGATCGGTCGCTGCACGACGTGGACCATCTGCTCCTGCCCGCGCTACCGGTCCTGGTGCTGCTGGCCGTGCTGGTCCTGCTGCAGCCGGACCTCGGGACGACGGTGCTGCTGTCGATGATCGTCGGCGCCATCCTCTGGGTGGAGGGGTTGCCCAGCCGGTTCGTCGCGATCTTCGCCACCATCGGCCTGCTGGCGGTGTCCGTCCTGGCGGTCGTCGCGCCGTACCGGCTCGCACGGGTGACGGGATGGCTGAACCCGGAGGCGGATCCGCTCGGCGGTGGGTTCCAACTGATCCAGAGCCGCTACGCGCTGGGCTCGGGCGGTGTCTTCGGGGTCGGCCTCGGGTCGTCACGCGCCAAGTGGAATTTCGTCCCCAACCCGGAGACCGACTTCATCTTCGCCATCATCGGCGAGGAACTGGGGCTGGTCGGCGCGACCGTCGTGCTCGCTCTGTTCGGTGCACTGCTCTACCTCGGTCTGCGCGTGGCCTACGCTGCGACCACGGGCTTCGCCCGGACGGTCGCGTTTGCCACGACCGCGTGGCTGATCGGCCAGGCGCTGATCAACATCGGTGCCGTGACCGGTCTGCTGCCGATCACGGGTGTGACCCTGCCGCTGGTCTCGGTCGGGGGATCGTCATTGGTGTCGACCCTGATGGCGCTCGGCATTCTGGTGGCCATCTCGCGCGGGTCGGCCGTCAGTGCCGCCCCGTCCAGCCGCTCGCCAACGACCGGAGGTTCGAGGTCATGACCCGGACGGTTCTGTTCGCCGGCGGCGGAACCGCCGGACACGTGTTTCCGGCGATCGCCGTCGCCCAGGCTCTCGTCGAACTGGACCCCGACATCGAGCCGGTCTTCGTCGGCGTCGCCGATCGGTTGGAAGCCCAGTTGGTGCCCGCGGCGGGCTTCCGCATCCACACCATCACCACGCCGGCGATCCCCAGACAGCTGTCCCCGAAACTGCTGCGCGTTCCGGGGGGGCTGCGTCGCTCGGTGGCCCGCTGCGTGGAGATCGCCGGCGAGGAACATGCCGTGGCCGCCGTGACCTTCGGGGGCTATGTGTCCTTCCCGGTCGCGCGGGCCGCCGCCACGTGCTCGTTGCCGCTGGTGATCCACGAGCAGAACGCGGTCCCTGGGCTGGCCAATCGGTTGGCATCACGATGGGCCGACCGGATCGCGGTCAGCGTGCCCGGATCGGCGGATCGGTTCCGCCGGCCCGAACGGTGTGCGGTCACGGGCAACCCCGTCCGCGGGGACATCGCGTCGTTGGATCGGTCGAGTCTGCAGGCCGAGGCCCGGGAACGATTCGGTCTGGACCCTGACCGACCCACGCTGCTGGTGTTCGGCGGGAGCCAGGGTGCTCGCTCGCTCAACCGGGCCATCGTCGCCGCCCACGGGCAGTGGGGCGACCAGGATCTGCAGGTCTTGCACGCCACGGGGCGCGCCACCCACGAGCCAACCGCCACGGCCTGGGCGAAGGTGCGGGAGCGCGATGACGGTCCGCGTGTCAACGTGCTCGACTTCATCGAGAGCATGGCGGACGCCTACGCCGCCGCCGATCTCGTGATCTGCCGGGCCGGTGCCACCTCGATCGCGGAGTTGACGGTGCTCGGCATCCCGTCGGTCCTGGTGCCGTACCCGCACGCCACGGCCGACCACCAGACGGAGAATGCCCGTGCCCTGGAACGTGCCGGTGGCGCCGTGGTGATCCCCGATGACGAGCTCGATGCCGAATCGTTGTTGGCGACGTGTAGGCCGCTGCTCGGCGACGCTGATCGACTGCACCGCGTGGCGGATGCCGCCCGGGCCTTCGGACGCCCGGACGCGGCCAGCAACGTCGCCCGACTCGTTACCGGCCTCGTCGATGCGCGGAGTCCTTCCCGATGACCACGTCCCCATCCGCCCCCTCGTCTCCCCACGTCCACCTCGTTGGAATCGGGGGTGCCGGCATGTCGGGTATCGCCCGGATCCTGCTGCAGCGAGGTGGCACCGTCTCCGGTTCGGATCTGCGTGACGGCCGCGCCCTCGACGAACTGCGGATCCTGGGTGCCCGGATCGACATCGGCCACGACGAAGCCCACGTCCGCGGCGCGGACATCGTGGTCATGTCGACCGCCGTGCCGCCCACCAACCGCGAGATCACGACGGCACGCGACGCCGGGCAGCTGGTGCTGCGTCGGGCGGAGATGCTGGCCCGGTTGATGGAGGGGCAGCAGGCCGTGCTCATCGCCGGGACACACGGCAAGACCACGACCACGTCGATGAGCGTGGTGGCGCTGCAGGCCGCCGGATGCGACCCGAGCTTCGCCATCGGCGGATCCCTGAACGAGAGCGGGACCAACGCCCACGCCGGCAGTGATCGAATATTCGTGGCCGAGGCGGACGAGTCCGACCGTTCGTTCCTGGTCTACCGACCCGACATCGCGGTGATCACCAACCTCGAGCACGACCATCCCGACGAGTTCAGCGACCTCGCCGCCGTGACGCAGGCGTTCCGCGACTTCGCACAGCGCCGGGCGGTCGGTGCACCGACGCTGCTCTGTGCCGATGACGCCGGCACCCGGTCCCTGGCCGAGGAGATCGATGATCCCGTCCTGCTCTACGGCACGGACGCACGGGCGGACATCCGGACGGTCGTCGGAGACGACGGTCACCATGTCCTGCGTCAGGGTGGGCAGGACATCGCGCGGTTCACGCTGGCGGTGCCCGGGCGCCACAACATCCTCAACGCCACGGCGGCTCTGGCGACGTGCGTGCTGCTCGACATCGACCCTGCTGACGCCGCGCCCGGCTTGGCGCGGTTCACGGGAGCTGCGCGCCGCTACCAGCACCTCGGCGTTGCCGCCGACGTCACGGTCGTGGACGACTATGCCCACCATCCGACCGAGCTGCGTGCCACCTTGGCGGCCGCGCGATCGGCCACGGCGGCCCGGATCGTTGTGGTCGTCCAACCCCACCGGTATTCGCGGACGGAGGTCTTCGGCGAGGAGCTGGGTCGAGCGGCGGCTGCAGCTGACGTGGTCGTGGTCACCGAGGTCTATGGCTCGGGGGAGTCGCCTGTCCCCGGGGTCAGCGGCCGGACCGTCGCGGACGCAGCAACAGCGGCCGGCGCAAACGTCCACTACGAGCCGCACCTGGCCGACGTGGTGACCACGCTGGCCGACCTGGTGCAGCCCGGAGACCTGGTGTTGACCACAGGCGCAGGGGATGTCACGCAGGTCGGACCGGCCCTGTTGAAGCGACTGGGGGGAGATGCGTGACGGGGTCGGCCACGGATCCCGAGGGTCAGGATGGGCTCGTGGGCGACCTTCGGCGCGCCGGGGTGGCACGCGTGCTGCCTGCGGCGTCGCTGGCGTCGTTGACGACCCTGCGCGTCGGGGGGCCGGCGCGCGCACTGGTCGTCGCGGAGCGCGATGACGACCTGGCCGCGATCGGCAGGGCCTGCCGATCGCACGGGGTCCCATGGATCGTGGTCGGGCGCGGCTCGAACCTGTTGGTGCCGGACAGCGGCTGGCCCGGTGTCGCCATCCAGCTGGGACGCGGGTATCGCGGGTTGGACGTCGTGGCCCTCCGTGAGGATGCGCCGACGGGGCGGGTGCGGGCCGGTGCGGCCGAGCCGCTTCCGACGCTGGCGGTGCGCGTCGCCGACGCGGGCTACACCGGTTTCGCCTGGGCCTGTGCGGTTCCGGGCACGCTCGGGGGAGCGGTGCGCATGAACGCCGGCGCCCATGGTGGCGACATGTCGGACCACCTCGTCGAGGTCGAGGTGGTCCGGTTGTCATCCGGTGTGCGCGAGGTGTGGCCCGTCGACCTCCTGGGACTCGGCTATCGGCACAGCGAGCTGCCGGACGACGGTGTCGTCGTGGCGGTCACCCTGGAGCTGCAGCGGGGGGATCCTGCCACCGTCCGGGCGGAGATCGACGGCATCAGGACCTGGCGACGGACCCACCAGCCGCTCAACCAGCCGAACTGTGGCTCGGTGTTCACCAACCCTGAGGGGGACTCGGCAGGCCGATTGATCGAGGCGGCGGGTGGCACGTCCATCCGCGTCGGTGGCGCGGCCGTCTCTGACCGGCATGCCAACTTCGTGGTGACCCGTCCCGGCGCGACCGCGGCGGATGTCCGAGGAGTGATCGCTGCGGTGCAGCAGGCCGTGGAGGAGCAGTTCGGGATCAGGTTGACCACGGAGGTCGTTCAGCCCGACCCGGACCGGATGGTCGCACGGTGATCGACGACCGCATTGCCGCTCGCCGTCAGGAGGTCCGCGACGGCCGTCGACGTGCCCGGCGGCGGCGCACCATCGTCGTGGCGGGCCTGCTGATCGTCGTGCTCGCCCTGGTCCTCGTCGAACGCAGTGCACTTGTGGGCCTCGAGGAGGTCCGGATCACCGGCGTGCAACGGCTCAGCGTCGCCGAGGTCGAGGCCGCCGCCGACGTACCGCTCGGCACGTCGACCCTACGGCTCCGATTGGGGGACGTGGCCGATCGGGTCGCGGCCCTTCCGCTGGTACGCGACGCATCCGCGCGGCGGCTGGATCCCCTGACCATCCTGATCGAGGTCGTCGAACGCCAGCCCGTACTGGTGGCCGAGGGCGCCGACCGGCAGGTGCTCGTCGACCGCGACGGCGTGGTGATTGCAGCCGGGACGGTGGAGTCCTTGCCCGTCGTGGCGTTGACCGAGCCCCCACCGCAACCGGGCGGCGCGGTGCGCGAGCTTGCGGCCCTGGCCAACGCCCACGCTGCCTGGCGTGGCATGTCCGGTCCGCTGCGCGCCCGTATCCAACGCTACGACGCTACAGCCGACGATGACCTCGAACTGTTGCTTGCCGACGGGGTCGTGGTGCGGTTCGGCCGTGCGGAGCGGGTCGCTGAGAAGGTCCGGGCACTCGGCGCGGTCCTCGAGGACGTGGGTGCCACCCCGGTCACCCGCATCGATGTCCGGGCGCCGGGCGCGCCGGTCATCGTCGGTGAGAGCTGAGCATCGAGGACACGGTGTGGATGGCGGCCAGTGGCCGGTCTGACGTCCCGCCTGCTTGACCCCCAGGGGGTGTCCCGTCTAGGTTCACCCGCAACGCGAGGTTTACATAAGTATAACCCTCACGTAAAGGTTCAGGGGCCGTCCTCTGGTCAGTCCCCATGAACCACATGAACCGCACGAACCGCACACTGCGGGCGCACGTGCGCTCGCACGACCATCCGCGTCCGTCGGAAGAGGAGAACCGCTGTGGCGGCCAATCCCACCAACTATCTGGCCGTCATCAAGGTCGTCGGTATCGGCGGTGGCGGCGTCAACGCTGCCAACCGCATGATCGACGCCGGCCTACGCGGCGTGGAGTTCATCGCGATCAACACCGACGCCCAGGCGCTGCTGATGTCGGATGCCGACGTCAAGCTCGACATCGGACGCGATCTGACGCGGGGGCTCGGAGCGGGGGCGGATCCGGCGATCGGCCGCCAGGCCGCCGATGATCACCGTGACGAGATCCTGGACGTGCTCAAAGGGTCGGACATGGTGTTCGTCACGGCCGGTGAGGGGGGCGGCACCGGGACCGGCGCGGCGCCGGTGGTCGCCGAGGTGGCCAAGGAGCTCGGAGCGCTCACCATCGGTGTGGTCACTCGGCCCTTCACGTTCGAAGGGCGCCGACGCTCGGTGCAGGCCGAGGACGGGATCGCGGAGCTCAAGGACAGCGTCGACACGCTGATCGTGATCCCCAACGACCGGCTGCTGCAGATCGCCGACGGCGGGACGTCGGTTGTTCAGGCCTTCAAGCTCGCCGACGACGTGCTGCTCCAGGGCGTCCAGGGCATCACGGATCTGATCACGACGCCCGGTCTGATCAACCTGGACTTCGCGGACGTTCGGGCCGTCATGCGCGACGCCGGGAGCGCCCTCATGGGGATCGGGCAGGCGCGCGGCGAATCCCGCGCTCTGGAGGCCGCCAAGTTGGCGGTCAGCTCGCCGCTGCTGGAGGCCTCGATCGATGGTGCGCGGGGCGTGCTCCTGATGCTCGCCGGCGGGAGCGACCTCGGTCTGTTCGAGGTCAACGAGGCCGCAGACGTCATCACCCAGGCGGCTCATCCCGACGCCAACATCATCTTCGGTGCGGTGATCGATGACTCGTTGGGTGACGAGGTCAAGGTCACGGTCATCGCCGCGGGGTTCGACACGTCCGATGCTCCCTTGGAGCAGAACGGCACCATCGTGACATCCGCCGAAGCAACCGGCCCGGCCGACGACCCCGCCCCACCACCACTGATCGAGGAGGATGACGAGGACGAGGTGTTCCGCCCCGAACCGGTGTCCGACCCCGTGAGCCTCCTGCGCAACCACGACGATGACGATGACGACGAGCTCGATGTCCCGTCGTTCCTCCGCTGACTGACCGTGGCGGTACGGATCGTCCCCGTCGACCTCGGGCCCCACGTGGGTGCCTGGTTCACCGGTCGCGATCCTCAGGAATCCCGTGCCGCGACGCAGCCGGGTACCTCGATGCTGACGGGTGCGCGGGTCGGACAGCCGGGAAATCTCGCGCATCGACGTCCGCACGTTCCTTCGGCACTGGCGGCCGATCGGGCGGATGTGGCCCGCACCGTCGGCTATCCCGCCGATCAGTGGCACCATCTGCGCCAGGTCCACGGTGACGCCGTCGCGGTCGTGGGCGAGGACTGTCCGCCCGGCACAGAGCTCCGGGAGGTCGATGCCGCAGTGACGACCCTGTCGGATCGACCACTCGTGGTGCAGGTCGCCGATTGCGTGCCGGTGCTCCTGGCTGGTCCCCACGCCATCGGCGTGGCGCACGCCGGACGTCGTGGTGTCCACGCCGGCGTGGTGCAGGCGGCCGTGTCCGCGATGGCCGCTGCGGGCGATGCCCCGTCCGCCATGAGCGCCGCGATCGGGCCCGCGATCGGGGGCTGTTGCTACGAGGTTCCGGCGGAGATCCAGCAGCAGGTCGGACAGGTGGAGCCGACGGCGATCGCGTCGACGACCTCAGGCAGCCCGTCTCTCGACCTGCCCACGGCCGTGCATGCCCAGCTCGAACGCCTGGGTGTGAGCAGTATCTCGCGCGTGGCCAGTTGCACACGGTGCGATCCCGAGGCGCGCTGGTTCAGCCATCGCGGTGATCCCGGCGCCGGTCGGCAGGTCGGCCTCATCGTGCGGCCGTCCCCGCACCGATCACTACCCGTCGATCATGGCGCTCGGCATGCAGAGGTCTGCGCATGATCGATCCGCAAGAACTCGACACCCATCTTGCCGCGGTACTCGCACGCATCGATGCGGCAGCCGCGGCCGTCGGTCGTCGGTCAGCGGACATCACCCTGATCGGCGTCACGAAGACACACCCTCCGGAGCTCGCGCAGGCAGCCGTGGCTGCGGGACTGCTCGACCTGGGGGAGAACCGCGTGCAGGAGCTCACCGCCAAACGTCAACGTGTCCACGGGGCCCGGTGGCACCTGATCGGGCAACTCCAGCGCAACAAGGTCCCGGACGTGGTCGGCAACCAGATTCTGGTGCATTCGCTGGACCGCGTTCGGTTGGCCGACGCGCTGTCGCGTCGGGCCGTGGAAGCCGGGACGGTGCAGCGCGCCCTGGTGCAGGTCAACGTCGGGGACGATCCGGCAAAGGGCGGGTGCCAGGTCGACGGAACCCTGGACCTGGTCGCCTACGCTCGGGATCTCCCGAACCTCACTATCGAAGGATTGATGACCATCCCCCCGTTCCCACCGTCCGGAGCCGATCCGGTCGCAAGCGCCCGTCCACACTTTGCGACGTTGCGATCACTCCGTGACGCGTGCCGGG
>JBDNIX010000405.1:0-3030 GCA_041688045.1 Nitriliruptoraceae bacterium | reverse complement strand
GGTGCACGAAGGCTCGATCGACCAGCTTTCGCTGCTGGGGGTCGTCGGTGGGACCGGCGGCTTCACCTACCGCCCCAACGACCCGGTCAGCCGGGCAGCAATGGCGTCCATGGTGATGCGGGGCAGCGACTGGCTGGTGGCCGAAGGGCGCACGACACCCCCGCAGTGATCCCGGCTGCCTGCTGAGGGCGCACCGATACCCCGCAACGGCGCCGCAAGCGGCCGGGGACCGTCGTACTAGGATCGGCCCCCCGCCCATCCGTGGTCGGACCCGCCCATTCGTGGTCAGACACCATCCGATCATCCGCGGTCGGACTCGACGCCAGATCTTCGGAGCGACACCTATGCATCCCCGCGCGGCAGCCTTCCGTGATGACACCTGGACGGCTGGCATCGTCGGCCTCGGCTACGTCGGTCTGCCGTTGGCGGTCACGGCCGCCAGTCGTGGTCTGAAGGTCATCGGGTTCGACGTCCTGCAGTCCAAGGTCGATCAGCTCAACGCGGGCACCAGCCACGTCGAAGACGTCACCGACGCCGAACTCGCGCTGGCGCTCGAAGCCGGCGCACGCTTCACGACCAACGAGCACGACCTGACCGAGGCCGACGCGATCTTCATCGCGGTGCCGTCCCCGCTCGGGCGCAACCGCCAGCCCGACATGAGCTACATCGAGGCAGCGGCGGAGACCGTGGCGCGGGTGGCCCGGCCGGGTCACCTCATCTCGCTCGAGTCCACGACGTACCCCGGCACCACCGAGGACCACCTGGTGCCCGCGGTCGAACGCGCCGGTCTGAAGCTGGACGACGACGTGTTCATCACCTTCTCGCCGGAACGGGTCGACCCCGGCAACGTGCTGCACACCGCCGACATCCCCAAGGTCGTCGGCGGGGTCACCCCCCAGTCCGGCGAGGTTGGCGCCGCCGCCTACGGCCGACTGGTCGACAAGGTCCATGTCGTGTCGTCGGCCCGGGCCGCGGAGCTCACCAAACTGCTGGAGAACACCTATCGCGCCGTCAACATCGCGATGGTCAACGAACTGGCGCAGGTCGCGGACGTCTTCGACATCGACGTCTGGGAGGTCATCGACGCAGCCGCCACCAAGCCGTTCGGCTTCCAGGCGTTCTACCCCGGCCCGGGCGTCGGTGGTCACTGCATCCCGCTGGACCCGCAGTTCCTCGCGTGGCGTGCCAAGGAGCTCAAGGTCGCGACCCGGTTCATCGATCTGGCCGAGGACGTCAACCTCCACATGCCCGACTACATCGTCAGCAGGATCGCGTCGCTGCTCAACGACCGTGGTCGATCCGTGCACGGCACCCGCATCCTCGGGGTTGGCGCGGCGTACAAGAAGAACATCGCCGACGATCGCGAGTCGCCGTCGATCGACGTGCTCCGGCTGCTAGCCCGCCGCGGCGCCGAGTTGGGCGTGCTGGACCCGCACGTCCCGCAGGACCGACTGGCCCGGCACGGTTTCGACGCCGTGCCCGACGACGCCGACCTGTCGACGTGGAACCTCGCGATCATCCTGACCGACCACGACGCCACCGACTATGCGGCCCTGGCCGATTCGGTCGAGACCGTGTTCGATACCCGGGGTGTCTACCGCCGGCAGGGCATCCACCGCGACAACGTCGTGATCCTCTAAGACGTCTGAGCCGTCGGAGCCGTCGACCGGGGCGCGACCGTCGGTCCGGAGCACGGACCGCCACCCACCAGCGCAGGAGGAACCGACGATGCGGATCCTCGTGGTCACGGTGGTGCACACCCCGCTGGACGCCCGCATCCACCACCGGCAGATCCGGGCGCTGCGCGACGCCGGTCACGAGGTCACCTACGCCGCGCCCTGGAGCGCGACCGGTACCGATCGCGACGCCGTCGTGCCGGGTGTGCGCACCCTGGAGGTGCCCCGGTCCGTCGGTCGGCGACGGCTGGGGGCCCTACGTGCGGCGCGGCTGCTGCTCCGCGCCGAGGCCGCGTCCCACGACCTCGTACTCATCCACGATCCGGAGCTGCTGCTGGTCCTACCACCGCGACGGCGCAGTCCTCCCGTCGTGTGGGACGTCCACGAGGACACCTCGGCGTCCCTGATCGACCGTCCGTGGGTGCCGCGGCTCGTGCGACCGCTGGCGGCGTGGCTGTCGCGTCGCGCCGAGTCGTGGGCGGAGCGGCGCTGCCACCTCACGCTGGCCGAGGCTTCCTACGCCGAGCGCTTCCGTCGCGTGCACCCGCTGGTTCCGAACTATCCGTGGCTGCCGCCGCGCGAGCCGCCGCCCCCCGGCCCGTCGCGGGTCGTCTACGTTGGGCGGGTCGCGAAGTCCCGGGGCGCGCTGGAGATGTTCGACCTCGCCCATCGGCTCCGGGGCAGCGGTATTCGCCTGGACATCTACGGCCCCGCCGACAAGGACGTGCTCGGCCGGCTGCAGAAGGCCCACGAACGCGACGAGCTGACCTGGCACGGTTTCACCCCCAACGACCGCGCGCTGGCGGCGATCGAGGGTGCGTCCGCCGGGCTGTCCCTCGTCCACCCGCAGCCAAACCGCGCCGGCTCCCTGCAGACCAAGGTGCTCGAATACCTGTCCCGTCGCGTTCCGGTCATCACCACGGACCTGGCGGTCACCGGCCCGTTCGTCCGCTCTCGCGAGGTCGGCGTGGTCGTGCCGGTCGGCGACATCGACGAAGTGGAGTTGGCCGTGCGCCGCCTGGCCGCCGACAACGTCGACGATCCCGATGGTGCCCCCGCCGCCGCCGAGCGTGAAGCGATCGCCGACCGCGGCTACGCCCTGGTCCGCGACGAACTCAACTGGGACCTGGCCGGCGCGGCGTTCGTCGCCCTGCTCGTGCGCTGGGCCGCCGGCAAGGGTGTGCCCCGCTGGGGACGAACGCGATGACCGCCGACGACGCCGCATCGTCCGCGTCGAGCCCGTCGCTCCCACCCCTGCCACTCGACCCCTCCGTCAGCGTGATCATCCCCGCTCTGCACGCCGCCGACGTCGTCGGCTACGCCATCGACTCCTGCCTCGCCCAAGAGCAGGTCG
>JBDNIX010000404.1:0-3048 GCA_041688045.1 Nitriliruptoraceae bacterium | reverse complement strand
GGTCCGTGCCCTGGCGCGTGTCCTGCCCGCCGGCGGGTCCGAACCCGCTGCCTCGACGTCCATGGATTCGCCGGCGCATCTGTCCGCGCGGCCGATCAGCCCGGGTGGCTGATGTTGATGTAGATGCGCTGCGGGTCCTCGAGTCGCTGCACCGTGAAGGGGAGCTTGCCGGTCGTGCCGATGAAGAGGACCTGCTGGCCCTCGAACACCGAGTCGTCGACGACCTCAACGATGGCGGCGCCGCCGTCGAACGCGACGCGGTCCTGGACCCACCGCCGGTCGGCGACGTCGTCGGGCAGATCGAAGGGATAAGCCATCCCGGTCAGGATGACGCGCAGGATCGCGTCACCGCCCACGTCGATGGGGTTCCCGGTGCCCTGTTCGGTGGCCTCATCGACGTACCCGATCCGCCAGCCCGCGAGGTCGTCGTCCCCCTCGACGGTGAAGGTGACGCGGTCCGCGTCGTCCCGAACACCTAGATCCACGTCCGTCAATCCCAGCGTCACACCGGTGCCGACGGCGAACGCGATCGGGTCAAACAGGTCGACGTCCGCGAGGTGGTCCAACGTCCGGGCGAGGAACGAGGCCATGGCGGCGCGGGTGATGGGCGCTGCGGGCTCGTAGGTGCCCGGACCGGTGCCGGCGGTCACGCCGATGGAGGCCAACTTTCGGATGTTGGTGTCGTGCGGAGCGGTCAGATCGTCGAAGACGTCCGCCGGCTCCAACGGGGTCGAGATGATCGCCTCCACGGCGCTGACGATGAAGGTGGCCATCTGCGCGCGCGTGAGCGTTTCCCCAGGACCGAACGTGCCGTCCGTGAACCCGTCGATGATCCCCGCGTCGGTCAATCGGCTGACGCTGGCCTCGTGGGCGGTGCTGATGTCATCGGCATCCTCGAACGGCGGGTCGGTCGCCGATCCGTCGTCCACGGGCAGAGCGTAGACCTGCGCCGGGACGCTGTCGATCGTGCGGGCCAGGAAGGACGCCATCTGCTGCCGGGACACCGTCTGTCGGGGGGAAAAGACCGTGTCGCCGTCATCGAGGCTGCCCCGGGCGATCTGGTAGATCCACAGGCAGTCGATCGCGCGGGCGTGCACCGAGTCGGCGGGCACGTCCACGAACGTCGCACCGGCTTCGTTGTCCGCGCGGCAGGCCGTGTCGGTGCCACGGTTGAACGGCGGCTCCTGCGCCTGTGCCTGTGCCGGGGCTGCCGGGAGGATCGCTGTGATCAGCAGCAGACCCGCGCCCGCGGCGGCGACCAGTTGGTGGGGGAGATGCGACATCGGTTGGCCTCCGGTGCGGGGGTGGCGTGCGGCCGGCTACTCGCCGGGGAGCAGGAAGGGGCGGCGGATGACCTCGTCGAGCACCAGCAGCGTCAGCGTGCCGCGCATCCCCGTGATGGCCGTGAGGTCGTCGAGGAGGAAGCGGCGGAGCTCGTCGAGGTCGCATACACGTACCAGCAACAGCACGTCGTGGTCACCGGTCACGAGTGCGGCGTACTCGACGTGGGGAAGCGCCAGGAGCTGGTCGGTCAAGGGTTCCATCTCCAACCGCGATCCAGGGCCGGCGGACAGCAGCACGAACGCGGCGACGCCGACGCCCAGTCGCGCCTGGTCGACCACCGGCGTGAACCCCAGCAACGCGCGGGATTCGACCAGGGCGTTGAGCCGTTGGTGGACCGCCGACCGCGACAGGTGCAGGTCGCGGGCCAGGGCGGAGATCGACGCCCGACCGTCGTCCCGCAAGGCGCGGAGCAGAGACAGATCCGTGGAATCCCGGGTGGGCGACACGTCGACTCCTCGACTGGCATATCAGACACAGAGTGTCGCACGGATCGGGTCCAAGGTGCACGATAGTCACCTCCTGTTCGGCTCAGTGCCGCGATCCGTCGCGTGTGGTTACCGTTGGGCGACATGGGTGCCCGCCGACGTGCGCCCCACGCACGTCGTGATCAACGAGGAGGTCGTTCGGTGACTCACCTGACGGCATTCGACCCACCGCCCGGCCAGACTGACGAACTGGTGCGCCTCGTCGGCGAACTGATCGCCGAACTGACGACCAGCGACCCCCAGCGGCCGATCTTCCAGGTGGAGCGCGGCGACGATCTGGTCGCGGGACTGCTCGACCTGCGGCCGGGCAGCGGGCCCGCGGACGTGCACGACACCCTCGGCCGCATCCGCGACGTCCTGGCCACCGGAGTGGACAACGCCGCGGCAGGCGAGCTGGCCTACATCCCGGGATCCGGCCTGCTGAGTTCCGCGCTGGGGGATCTGATCGCAAGCGTCGCCAACCGGTACACGGGGCTGTCGGGGTTCTCACCGGCGGCCGTGGCGCTCGAGCTCGGCGTCCTGCGGTGGCTGACCGAGCTGTTCGGGATGCCACAACGCGCGCAGGGATTGCTGCTGTCCGGGGGGTCGGCGGCGAACCTCACGGCGCTGGTGACCGCGCGCGAGATCCATGCGCCCGAACAGGCCCATCTGGCCACGATCTACGTCGGCGCCCATGCCCATGCATCGGTGCGGAAGGCTGCGCGGATCGCCGGGCTGACCTCCGACCACATCCGGGTGTGCCATTCGACCGACGGCATGCGCCTGGACCCCTCCGCGGTCGCCGTGGCCATCAAACAGGACCTCGCCGACGGCCTCATCCCGGTGGCCATCGTCGGCGCGGCAGGGACCACCAACACCGGGACGATCGATCTGCTGCAGGAGGTGGCGGACGTCGCTGCCGAGTTCGGCGTGTGGTTCCACGTCGACGCGGCGTACGGTGGGTTCTTCGTACTCACCGACCGCGGTCGGGAGCGTCTGTCTGGCATCGAACGGGCGGACTCCATCACGCTCGATCCCCACAAATCGCTGTTCCTGCCGTTCGGCACGGGCGCGCTGTTGGTCGCGGAACGCAACCATCTCGCCCTGGCCTACGCCGAGGACGCCGACTACCTCCGCGACCGCAGCCAGGACCTCGACGCGCTGCCGGACTTCAGTTCCATCACGACCGCGCTGACCCGGGAATGGCGGGGCCTGCGTCTGTGGCTGCCGCTGCACCTTC
>JBDNIX010000069.1:0-2564 GCA_041688045.1 Nitriliruptoraceae bacterium | reverse complement strand
TGCCTGCGATGCCGTGAAGATCCTTCGCCTCATCCGCCGTACGTCCCTTTCGACCTGCCGCCAGTCGATCGACCGCCAGTCGGAAGGTGCGCCCTCGGGTCCGTTCACCGCACCGGCCGCGCACTCACCGGCGGCAGATGCCGCCTGGTCCGTGCTCGCCGTTACAGTGTCCAACTTGTCCCTCGGTTTCAGCATCTGAAGTCGTCGGTTCTACACAGGCCCACCAGATCCACGTCAGCACCCGTAGGGGTCGGGCAGCGCCCGTATCCGGCCGGTTATACGAGACGACCGGCGGAAGGGGCCGATCCTTGGTGTCTCGCTTTCCCGTTGCCTTTCGGCTGCCGGCATTCGCTTCTTGGATCCTCCTGTTCCCGCCGGTGGAGTTGTGCTTCCCTTGCGGTCGGCCTACCGGGCGCTTGCTAGCCACCCGGACCCCGACGGGGTTTCCGCGTTACGCACGTACAAGACCCAGCTGGGGTGGGCGCCCCCTATACCCCGGGAACCGCGGTGTCCTACGGCTGCGAATCAGTCCCACAACCGCCGCGTGCCGCCTTGCAACGGCCGGTCCCTGCACCCCGGACTCGTCCCATCCGCCGGAGCTGCACCTGACGAGGCATCAACCAGGGGTTCACTCATCGTTCGCCCGTCCAGCCTTCCCCTTCGCCTGTGGCCCCGGATAGGACGGGAACCCTTGGGCTTGACCCCCTGAGCTTCGCACCCCGCAGTTACCCGCGACGCACGTCAGGGTGGGGACGGACCGGTGGACACTGGTCCGGAACTACACCTTCATATCGAACCTCCCCTCGGTGTGTTCACTTGCATCGTGCGCCCTCGCGTCGCACCCGACATCGTGCCTTTCAACCCGAGCACGAGCCGGTCGTTGTAGTCAGAAGGGTGATAGATCCCATCGCCGTCGGCGATCAGGGTGTCGGTCAACGCACACAGATCCAGCAGCTGATACCAGTCGGCGTTGTTGCGAGCCAGCCGTGACACCTCGATGCCCAAGATCAGCCCGACCTTGCCCAGCCCGACGTCGGCGACCAGCCGTTGGAAGCCTTCACGGGCGGTAGCGTCAGCGCCAGAGCGGCCCAGATCCTCGTCGATCACCACGATCTGCGACGTGCCCCACCCCAAGGTGCGGGCGCGTTCGGTCAGCTCGTACTGGCGCTGCAGGCTCTCGGTGTGGTTGACCATCTGCGCGAGCGTGGACTGGCGCACGTACACGCATGCGTCGCGTCGCAGATGGGTAGCAGCGATCTTGGGGTTGGCGATCATCGCCCACCCTCCACGATGTCGTCGTCGAGCACGACACCGCGGGCGATCAGCCCGGCCAGCAGCGCCAGGGTGCGTTGCCGCACCGGTTCGGGCAGCGTGGCCCACACCACAGCTGGCGGGTCGGCCGTCAGCCCCTCCAACGGCAGCTGTTCGGGCACAGGTACTCTGAGCATGCGCATAGGCTCACCTTCCGGTTCGTTGGCGCGGATACGGATCTGGTGAGCCTATTCGCATCTCTGACCGTCCCCGGGGACCCTCACACAGGCCAGCAGCGCCTCGTCGGCGGCCACGACCGCCTCACCTGCTGCTGTCAGGCTGTCCACGACCCTGCCCAGACCTGACCCGAGCCTGGCCTCCTTCAGCAGGCCCTGGCCGGCCAGCCACGTCCAGCCACGCACCGCGGCCAGGATCTCGCGGCGATGCTCACCAGCCACCCGCAGATGCACGCCCGCCTGCGGAGACCAAGCTCCGAGCATTCCCGCCAGATGGGTGCTGTCATGCCCCACCGGCACCGCGACCGAGTCGATCGCGCCCAACCGCTGGGCGAGCAGCCCGACCTCGCCCGACGCGAGCTCGTCACGCAGCCGCTCCGCCAGCGCGAGGGCATCGCGGATCGCCGCCAGTTCCACGGCCAGCCCGTGCAGCATCCCCGACACCTGCCGGCTGTCGCCACCCGCAGGCGGAGGCCACACCAGCGGCTCGACCCTCACCATCATCGAGGCGCTCATCGGCCCGTCTCCCGCGGGCGCGACCGTCGACCTCGGCGCGGGCCGTCGCGGTGGAGGGACACGACAAGCGCCTGCAGCTGCCGTGCCCCATCGACCGACAGCACCGTCGTATTGCGCTCCCGGCGGACCTCACCGAACACGTCGGTCGCCCCGGCCGCGATCGTGCCCGGGCTGCCATCCGGCAGCCCCACCACCAGATGCCAAACGCCATCGATCCGCTTGAACGACGACGCCTCAAGCAGCCGCCCGAACAGCGGATGGGTCTCGGCGACCACCCGAACCTCTGACGGCAACACCGACCGAAGATGTTGCAGTCTGTCGCCATCACTGTCGGGGTCGGCAAAACCCACCTCGCTCATGCGCTGGGTCACATCGCCTGCCGACGTGGCCGCAAGGTCCACGCCGAACGGGCCGACCGGATGTTCAAACGGCTGCGCGCCGCCCGACTCGACCACACCCACGACATCGAGATGCGCCGGCTCATCGCGGTGGACCTGCTCATCATCGATGACTTCGCGCTCCAAGCCCTCGACCCGACCGAGACCACCGACTTCTACGAGA
>JBDNIX010000403.1:0-7557 GCA_041688045.1 Nitriliruptoraceae bacterium | reverse complement strand
GTGCCGTCAAGCTCGGACAGTCCGGTCAGCGAACCGTGGTCTTGCTTCTCGCCCGTGAAGCACAGTTGGAAGGCCTCTGCCGACTCGTAGGCCGCTTTGGCCGAGATGGCCGTCCGGGCATCGCCGATGGTGCTGGTGAGACCGAGGATGCGCTGGACCCAGATCTCGTCAGAGGCGGGGTCGGGCCCGAGCCCGCGGTTGTCGCGGATGGCCGCGAGTCGCGCACGGATGTCTTCGGCCGTCGTGTAGTTGACGTCATCCGGCGCCTCGCCCACCTGGAACTCACCGGTTGGGACGGTGCTGTAGTCCGTGGGCGCGGTCACGTAGTCGCCGGGGATGGTGGACGTCACGGTGATCTCGTCGCCGTCCGCGAAGCCGGACGGCAGGACCTCGAAGACGTTGGCTGCCAAGCGTGCCGGCTGATCGGGGGAGTCCTCGATCAGGGTCTGGCAGGCGTCGTTGACGATGCCGGCCGTACTGCCGTCCCGGTCATCCCGGAAGGCCAGCAGGATCTCACCGCCGGCAGGGCCGGTCGCCGTGACGATCTGGCCGTCGCGTTCGATCTGCTGGGAAATCTCGCCCATGACCTCGGTCGCCGGTCGCTGGGTGCGTGGCCGGTCATCCGACGGCAGCTCCGTCGTACCGGTGTCGACGTCCTCGCAGTCGAGGGTCACGACCAGTTCGTCGTTCCCGACCAGCGTGAAGTCGTTGCCGGTGCCCTTGAAGTCGTTGGACTGCTTCGCCGCGACGGTGAGCGCGTGGTCCGTCGTCGTGAGGCTGGCAGTGAACGTCTTGTTGCCGGACGCATGGGCCTCACCCGGGACCAGGAGGCCACCGATCGCGAGCATCAGGCCCAGCAGCAGTGCGATCAGGCGCGTGTCGGTGCGTGCGGAACGGTGTGCCATGACGTCAACTCCTGGAACCGGGCGGCAACAAGGACCCCTACGGCAGGCGTGATCGACCGGGCGGTTGACCTCGCTCCACGTTTCCCTGCGCGGCAACCGCAGAAGGATGCCGCACCTCACGCGCCGTTGCCACGGGAAACGCTCTCCGTAACGGGACAGTTTCGGAGCATCGTGGTCGTTCGGGCGGGATGCGCTGCTCTAGAATTGGGATCGTCAAGGAGCGACGATGAGTCTGCAGGTGACCGTGATGGGGAGCGCCGGGTCGCACACGGGTGTCGGACGTATGTGTTCCGGCTATCTCGTCCAGGCCAACGGAACCGCCGTCCTGCTGGATGCGGGCAACGGTTCGACAGCGAACCTGCAGCGTCATCTGCCGGTCCGCGACCTGGACGCCATCGTGGTCAGTCACCGCCACCTCGACCACTGCGTCGATCTCGTCGGCTGCTTCTACTCGCTGCTGTTCGATCCGGAGTTCCAGGGCCGTCAGCTGCCGTTGTACGCCGCGGCCGAGGTCTACGACACGCTGACGGCGATGCTGTCCACGGACAGCGCCATGCGGTTCGGCGACGTCTACGACCACCATCAGGTGGGCCACGGTGACCGCGTGCAGATCGGTCCGCTGGTGTGCTCGTTCGCGCGGAACATCCATCCGCCACCGACCGTGGCCACGCGTATCGAGGTTGATGGTCGGGTGCTGGTCTACTCGGCCGACACGGCGGGTGGCGACGACCTGGTCGACATCGCCCGTGACGCGGACCTGTTGCTGTGCGAAGCCACCTGGACCGGAGAGGCCGCGGACTGGCCGGCCGGGGTCCATCTCACGGCACGGGACGCCGGGGCGGTGGCGACCGCCGCCGGAGCCAAGCGGCTCGTGCTCACCCACATCGCCGGCGGCACCGACCGCGACCGGGTGCTGCGGGAAGCACGCGAGGCCTACGACGGGCCGCTGGAGCTCGCCGAAGATCTGGCGACCTACACCCTCGACTGACCCCGTCGCCGAATTCACGCTCCACCACGCACGACGACGCCATACGAAGGACCGGCCATGACACGCGCCGACGGACGAACAGCCGACGAACTCCGCCCCGTGACCATCGACATCGCGGCTCAGCGTCACCCTGCCGGATCCGCGCTCGTGCGCTTCGGGGGCACGCAGGTGTTGTGCGCCGCGTCGGTCGAGGACGGGGCTCCCCGGTTCCGGGACCGCAAGGGCTGGGTGACCGGCGAGTACGCGATGTTGCCGGGGGCGACCAACACACGTTCGCGGCGGGAACGCAACGGTCCGGGTGGCCGCTCCAAGGAGATCGAGCGGCTGATCGGCCGATCCCTGCGTGCGGTGGTCGACCTGGATGGGTTGCCGGACATCACGCTGACGGTCGACTGCGACGTCCTGGAAGCCGACGGCGGGACCCGGACCGCAGCCATCACGGGCGGTTGGGTCGCGATGGCGACGGCCCTGAAGGCGCTGGGTCACGACGCCGCCCTCACCGGTCAGATCGCCGCCATCTCCGTCGGGGTGATCGACGGGGAACCACGGCTGGACCTGCCCTACGAGGAGGACGTCCGCGCCCAGGTGGACATGAACGTGGTCGCCACCTCCGACGGCCGGCTCGTCGAGGTCCAGGGCACGGCCGAAGGGGCGCCGTTCGATCGTGCCGCCCTCGATGAGCTGCTGGATCTGGCCCTGCAGGGCTGCGAGCAGCTGTTCGTCCTCCAGCGGCAAGCAGTCGCCGGATGAGCGAGCAGCCACAGCGGCTGGTCGTCGCAACGGGCAACCCCAACAAACTCGACGAGATCCGCAGCATCCTCGACGCCGCCGGCGGTCTGACCCTCGAGCTCACGTCCATGCGCGACCTCGACGTGCCGGAGCCCGTCGAGGACGGCGACACCTTCGAGGCCAACGCCTTGATCAAAGCCCACGCCTGCGCCACAGCGACCGGCCTGCCCGCCATCGCGGACGATTCCGGGCTGGAGGTCGATGCCCTGGACGGCGCCCCGGGCGTGTGCAGCGCCCGGTACGCGGGCGAACCCTCCGACGACGCGCGGAACAACGCCAAGCTGATCGCCGCGCTAGGGGACGTCCCGGCGGACGAGCGGGCGGCGAGGTTCGTCTGCGCGGCGGCGATCGCGCTACCCGACGGTCGGGACGCGGTCGTGCGGGGCACGATGGAGGGGCGGATCGTCGACGAGCCGCGCGGTGACAACGGTTTCGGGTACGACCCGCATTTCGAGGTGGATCAGCCCGGGGCCGATAGGCAGACCAGCGCCGAGCTGATGCCGGCGGAGAAGGACGCGATCAGTCACCGGGGTGTGGCGTTCCGCGCGCTGCAGCCGTACGTCGTGGATCTGTTCAGCCAGTAGACCCGGCCATCACCCGATGGCGTCATCGAGTTGCTGCAACGCGGCCCGTGCCAGTTCGAGCTGCTCTGGCTCCGGGCGGTCATGCAGTGCCGCCATCGCCGCGGCGGCCAGTTCGGCCTGCTCCTCGTCGACCCTGATCGTTCGCTTCAGTCGTTGTGCGCCGATGGCCGGCGTCGTCGGGTCGCCGGCGTTGTCGGTAAGTCGGTTGATCAGCTGGTCGGCTTCGGAGTGGATCTGCTGCCAGCCGGAATCCTCCGCATGATCGCCGGCCAGTTCACGCGTTTGCTGCAGCGCTTGGATCAGGGTGAAGATGGGTGGCTCCTTCGAACGGTTGGCTGACACCGTGGTCGACCGCGGTCCGTGAAGCAAGCCGGCAGCGCCTAGGCTCCGTGCCGATGCTGCCTCCGACCGACTCCGCTTCTCCCCCTCGCCGGCTGTGGCGCTACGCGGGTGGGCATCGCCGTGACATGATCATTGCGAGCATCCTGTCCGTCGTCAACGCCGTTTTGGACATCGCGCCTCCGTTCCTGATCGGCGTCGCGGTGGACATCGTGGTGGTGCGGGAAGAGTCGTTCGTCGCCCGGTTCAGCGGGATCACCGACCCACGCGGGCAGTTCTTCGTGCTGGGCGGGCTCACAGCGGTCGTGTGGCTGCTGGAGTCGCTGACCGAATACCTCGCCGATGTCCGGTGGCGCAATCTGGCCCAGACCATCCAGCACGATGCGCGCATGGACGCCTATACGCACGTGCAGGAACTGGACCTGGCCCACTTCGAGAACCGGTCGACCGGATCGTTGCTGTCGGTGCTCAACGACGACGTCAACCAACTCGAGCGGTTCCTCGACCGGGGCGCGCATCAGCTGCTCCAGGTGGCGGCCTCGGTGCTGCTCATCGGGGCGACCTACCTGGTCCTGTCTCCCGGGATCGGGCTGCTCGCCTTCCTGCCGGTGCCGGTCGTCCTGTGGGTGACCCTGCGCTACCAACGACGCCTCGAGCCGAAGTACGCCGCCGTGCGGGAACAGGTCGGGGTGGTCAACGCGGCGCTCAACAACAACCTCGGTGGCATTGCGACCATCAAGGCGTTCGGCGCCGAGGATCGTGAACGCGAACGCATCCGGCAGGAGTCAGAGCACTACCGCCAGGTCAATCGGGACGCGATTCGGTTGTCCAGTGCGTTCGTGCCACTCGTGCGGGTGGCCATCCTCGTCGGATTCACGGCGATCCTGATCCTGGGCGGGCTGCAGGCCATCGACGGCCGTTTGGAAGTCGGTGCGTACAGCGTGATGGTCTTCATCGTCCAGCGTCTGCTGTGGCCGTTGACGCGGCTGGGCGAGACGTTCGACCTGTATCAGCGGGCGATGGCATCGACGCGCCGCATCCTCGATCTGATCGCGGAACCCATCGGTCTGACCGATGGTGAGATCCCGCTCCCCGAGGTGGTCGGTGACGTCCGGTTCGACGCCGTGCGCTTCAGCTACGACCGTCGCATGCCCGCCACCGCCGGCGACGTCGACGACCCCATCCTCGACGACCCTGCCGACCTCAATTCGTCGGTCGAGGTGCTACGCGGCGTCGACCTGCGCGTCCCCGCAGGCGAGACCCACGCCATCGTCGGCTCCACCGGGGCGGGCAAGTCCACGATCGTCAAGCTGTTGCTGCGCATGGAGGACGTCACGGCGGGCACGGTCACCGTGGACGGTCACGACGTCCGCGAGCTCCGGTCCAGGGACCTCCGCGACGCCTGTGGACTGGTCAGCCAGGACGTCTTTCTGTTCCACGGCACCGTGCGCGAGAACCTCGTCTACGGAGCCCCTCATGCCAGCGACATCGAGGTGGTGCGTGCGGCCGAATTGGCGGAGGCGCACGAGTTCGTGCTGGAGCTGCCCCAGGGGTACGACACGGTGGTCGGTGAGCGCGGGGTGAAGCTGTCCGGCGGCCAGCGGCAGCGTCTGTCCCTCGCGCGCGCCATCCTGCGTGATCCGGCGATCCTGCTGCTGGACGAGGCGACCTCGGCGGTCGACAACGAGACCGAGGCCGCGATCCAGCGCTCGCTGGTCCGGGTGGCCGCGAACCGGACGACGATCGTGATCGCCCACCGATTGTCGACGGTTCGGCACGCGGATCGGATCCACGTGCTGGAGTTGGGTCAGGTCACCGAGGCCGGCACCCATGATGAACTGCTGAAACTCGACGGTCGCTACGCCGGCCTGTGGCGGGTGCAGACGGGCGAGGTCGCCGCGGTCACTCCCGGATGATCTTCCGACCGGTGATCGACTCCACCTCGACGCGGACCCAGAAGAAGTTGTCGTCGGGGATGGCCCAGGGCTCGAAGGGCAGGTTGAACAGGGCCTCTTCCAGCGTCGGATCGGTGACGATCGAGGCCTGTCCCCTGGCCAGCACGCTCCATCCGATCCGCGTGGCTTCGTCGCCGCCGTCGGCTTCCACGGCCACGGTGCCACTGGCCGCCGCAGTCCCCAGCTTGGAACCCGGCGCGGTGCGGAAAAAGATCGCGTCGTCGTGCAGCAGCACATTGACCGGCAGGACGCTCGGCATGCCGTCGGCGACGAACCCAATGCGGACCCAGGGTGCCGCTTCCAGGAGCTCGACGCACGCCTGCGGCTCGATGGTGACCAGATCGCCGGGACGGGGGGGCTGCTGCATGGCCGCGGTCCTTGTCGGTGTCCCATCGAGCCTAACGGGACATGGATGCCGGGGCCTCCTCGGCAGACGGGTGTGCGGCGACATTCCCGCAGCCTGCAACAGCAGCAGTTCGCGTGCCTGATTGCCCCAGGCTGCCGGCAGGTCGGACCGCGAGAGCGCAGCGTCGGTGCCCATGGCGATCGTGACCCCGGACTCGTGGGCAGGCGAAACCACATCCCGGGCATGACTCTGTCGATCACGGGCCCACGGCCGGGGATGAGTCGGCTGGCGTGGATCCGGGTAGTGAGGGCTGGTCCTGTCGGAGCGGAGGTCGCGGACGCTACTCCAGGGTGGCGTCGGCGCTCACCGTCAGGGGTGGCGGACGCCCGCACCGGCCAGGATCGCCCGGTATCCCTCGCGGTAGGTGGGATAGGCGAACCGGAAGCCGGTGCCCACCAACCGGTCGTTGCGACACCGCTTGTTTCCGCCTCGCCGGCTGCCGGCCGGGCCGATCGCCGGTTGGGGCAGCCCCAGTTCTTCCGCCAGGAAGCTCACCACTTCGCCGCGGTCCACGGGGGCGTCATCGCCGCCGAGGTAGAGGGAATCGGGAGATGCGACGTCGGTGGCCAGGTGCAGGATCGCGGCGGCCGCATCGTCGCGGTGGATGCGGTTGGTCAGGACCGGTCGGTCGGGGAGCACCGCCTCGCCCGAGCGGACCTGGTCGATCAGGCGGGTTCGGCCCGGTCCGTAGATACCGGATAGCCGCAAGCGGATGGCATCGGGGCGTCGCCTCGCCAGCGTGGCTTCTGCCTCGACGAGTACCTCACCGGTCGGGCTCGTCGGCGCGGTCGGCGTGTCCTCGTCGACGTCGCTGCCGTCGTCGACGCCGTAGACGGCGGTCGACGACACGGCCAGGATCCGCACCGGCGTCCGTCCGGACCGGTCCAGGGTGTCCAGGGTGTTGACCAAGCCGTCGACGTACGCCGATCGGTACGCCGCGGGGGTCCGCTCGTCGGCGGTGGGCGTGAACACCAGCACCTCGATGCTGTCGGGCAGGGCCTGAAAGGCCGGGTCCAGGTTCCCCGTCAGGTCGCCGGCCAACGGGACCAGCGCGTCGGGGAGTCGGTGCGCCGTTCGCCGGAGCCCGACGGCCCGCCAGCCACGACCCACGAACCGGAGCCCGACCTCCGTACCGAGGTCGCCGCATCCCGCGATCAGCACGGTGGGGGCGGTGCCGCCTGGATCGCCGGAGGCGCCGATATTCATGACAGACCCCGATTCATGACAGCGCCTCCAGGATCGCGTCACCGAAGTCCGGCCAGGCCTCGATTGCCCATGGGCCGAAGTCACGGTCGGCGAGGCTGACGCTTGCGACCCGACGAGTCGGTTCGACCCACAGGTAGGAGCCGGAGCGCCCGAAGTGCCCGAACGTGGCAGGCGAGAACCTCCGGCCGGTCCAGTGGGGGTCTTTGGTGGCACGGATTTCCACGCCCAGGCCCCAGTCGTTCGGTGATTGGCGCCCGTAGCCGGGCAGCACGCCGTCCAACTCCGGGAAGGCGACGGTCGTGGCCTCGGCGTGCAGGTCGTCCGCGAGGAGCGAGGGATCGAGCAGTTCGCGGGCGAAGGTCAACAGGTCGGCGACCGTGCTGGT